>NZ_RCOA01000062.1:0-118655 GCF_004307585.1 Pseudomonas sp. Sample_20
TCCTCATGGATGACGAAGACCGCGAGAACGAAGGCGACCTGATCATGGCCGCCGAATGCTGCCAGGCCGAACACATCAACTTCATGGCCAAGCACGCCCGTGGCCTGATCTGCATGCCGATGAGCCGAGAGCGCTGCGAACTGTTGAAGCTGCCGCTGATGGCGCCGCGCAACGGTTCCGGTTTCGGCACCAAGTTCACCGTTTCGATCGAAGCTGCCGAAGGCGTGACCACCGGCATCTCCGCCGCCGATCGCGCGCGCACCGTGCAGGCCGCTGCGGCCAAGGACGCCAAGGCTGAAGATATCGTCAGTCCGGGCCACATCTTCCCGCTGATGGCCCAGGCCGGCGGCACTCTCGCTCGCGCCGGCCACACCGAAGCCGCTTGCGACCTGGCGCGCATGGCCGGTTTCGAGCCGAGCGGGGTGATCTGCGAAGTGATGAACGACGACGGCACCATGTCCCGTCGCGCTGAACTCGAAGCATTCGCCGCCGAACACAACATCAAGATCGGCACCATCGCCGACCTGATTCACTACCGGATGATCCACGAACGTACCGTTCAGCGGATTGCCGAGCAGCCGCTGGACAGCGAACTGGGCCAATTCAACCTGGTGACCTATCGTGATTCGGTGGAAGGCGACGTGCACATGGCCCTGACGCTGGGCACTGTCTGCGCTGAAGAACCGACGCTGGTTCGCGTGCACAACATGGACCCGCTGCGCGATCTGCTCATGGTCAAGCAACCGGGCCGCTGGAGCCTGCGCGCCGCCATGGCTGCGGTCGCCGAGGCCGGCAGCGGTGTGGTGCTGCTGCTCGGTCACCCGCTCGATGGCGACGTGCTGCTGGCGCATATCCGTGAAACCGGTGAGCAGGCAGCGCCGAAAAAACCGACCACCTACAGCATTGTCGGTGCCGGTTCGCAGATCCTGCGTGACCTCGGCGTGCGCAAGATGCGCTTGATGTCAGCACCAATGAAGTTCAATGCGATATCCGGTTTCGATCTGGAAGTTGTAGAATACGTGCCCTCCGAATAATGACCGGCTGTTTCCGGACTCCGATTCGCGGCAAATAATCACTGAGGGGCGCGTAGCAGACGCGTCCCGGCTCTTTAAGAGAACTGACGAATGACCCTGAAGACCATCGAAGGTACCTTCATCGCCCCCAAAGGCCGCTACGCTCTGGTAGTGGGCCGCTTCAACAGCTTCGTGGTTGAAAGCCTGGTCAGCGGTGCCGTTGATGCCCTGGTTCGCCACGGCGTGAGCGAAAGCGACATCACCATCATCCGCGCGCCGGGCGCCTTCGAAATCCCGCTGGTTGCGCAGAAAGTCGCCCAGAAAGGCGAGTTCGCAGCGATTATCGCCCTTGGCGCGGTCATTCGTGGCGGTACTCCGCACTTCGAATACGTGGCTGGCGAGTGCACCAAAGGCCTGGCCCAGGTCTCCATGGAATTCGGCGTACCGGTCGCGTTCGGCGTGCTGACCGTCGATTCCATCGAGCAAGCCATCGAACGTTCCGGCACCAAGGCCGGTAACAAAGGTGCCGAAGCTGCCCTGTCCGCTCTGGAAATGGTCAGCCTGCTGGCGCAGTTGGAGGCCAAGTGATTAGCGACGAAAGCGATCGTTTCAACCCGCGCGATCCGAAACCTGCGGATGCCGGCAAGCCGTCGAAGAGCGCCAAACGTCGCGAAGCCCGTCAGCTCGCGACTCAAGCGCTGTACCAGTGGCACATGGCCCGGCAATCGCTGAACGAGATCGAAGCGCAGTTTCGCGTTGATAACGATTTCTCCGATGTCGACGGCGCCTACTTCCGTGAAATCCTTCACGGGGTTCCGCAGTTCAAGACCGAAATCGACACTGCCCTGACGCCTTGCCTGGATCTGGCGATCGAAGAGCTCGACCCGGTTGAACTGGCGGTTCTGCGTCTGTCGACCTGGGAACTGCTCAAGCGCGTCGACGTGCCTTACCGCGTTGTGATCAACGAAGGTATCGAGTTGGCCAAAGTGTTCGGTTCGACCGACGGCCACAAGTTCGTCAACGGCGTGCTCGACAAGCTGGCCCCGCGCCTGCGTGAAGCTGAAGTGAAGGCGTTCAAGCGCTGATCGGCGCTTGAATACTTTTTCTCGGCCATGGGCGAGTTTGAGCTGATCCGCAATTTCTTCGCCGCCGCGCCTTGTGCGCAGGGCGGCGAAGGCGTTGCTCTGGGGATCGGCGACGACTGCGCCTTGCTGGCAGTTCCCGTTGGGGAACAGTTGGCGGTTTCCACCGATACGCTGGTGGCCGGTGTGCATTTCGCCGACCCCTGCGATCCGTTTCTGCTCGGTCAGCGCTCGCTGGCCGT
Organism: Pseudomonas sp. Sample_20; assembly: GCF_004307585.1. NCBI lineage: Bacteria > Pseudomonadati > Pseudomonadota > Gammaproteobacteria > Pseudomonadales > Pseudomonadaceae > Pseudomonas > Pseudomonas sp. Sample_20. The sequence goes on from NZ_RCOA01000062.1 coordinate 2,338, forward strand.
CGCGGTCAGTGACCTGGCCGCCATGGGCGCCGCGCCCGTTGCCTTTACCCTTGCCCTGACCTTGCCGACGGTGACTGCCGATTGGCTGCAAGCCTATGCCCGGGGTTTGAACCGCATGGCGCAAAGCTGCGGCGTCGCGCTGGTCGGCGGCGATACCACGCGCGGACCGTTGAGCCTGACGGTCACCGTGTTCGGCCGCGTACCCGCTGGCCAGGCCTTGACCCGCAGCGGTGCGCAGGCCGGTGATCTGCTCTGCGTCGGCGGCGAACTGGGCAATGCCGCCGGCGCCTTGCCGCTGGTATTGGCCCAACGTGATGCCGAAGCGCATATCGCCCGGCCGCTGCTCGAGCATTACTGGTCGCCGCAGCCGCAACTGGCGCTCGGTCAGGCCCTGCGCGGCAAGGCCACGGCGGCACTGGACATCTCCGACGGCCTGCTCGCCGATTGCGGGCATATCGCGCTGGCGTCGAAGGTGCGACTTGAGATTGAACGCGAGCGTGTACCGTTGTCGGATGCTTTAGTCGCGTTTCTCGGCCAGCGCGGTGCCGAGCGCGCGGCATTGAGCGGTGGTGATGACTACGTACTGGCCTTCACCTTGCCGTCCGCCGAATTGCCGGCACTGCTGGCCGACGGCTGGCCGATCCATGTGATCGGCCGTGTGCTGCCGGGCCAGGGCGTACTTCTGCTGGACCGCGACGGGCACGACATCACTCCGCAGATTCGCGGCTACCAACATTTTCAGGAGACACCGTGACAGATCACCCGAAACAGGTCCCTGCCGAATTCGTGCCTCCTTCGGTCTGGCGCAATCCGTGGCATTTCCTCGCGTTCGGCTTCGGCTCCGGCACCTTGCCAAAAGCGCCGGGCACGTGGGGCTCGCTGGTGGCGCTGCCGTTCATTCCGCTGTGGCAGATGCTGCCCGACTGGGGCTACTGGCTGATGCTTGGCATCACCATGCTGTTCGGCTTCTGGCTGTGCGGCAAAGTCGCTGACGATTTGCGCGTGCACGACCACGAAGGCATCGTCTGGGACGAAATGGTCGGCATGTGGATCACCCTGTGGCTGGTGCCGGAAGGCTGGTACTGGTTGCTCGCGGGTTTTCTGGTGTTCCGCTTCTTCGATATTCTCAAGCCGTGGCCGATCCGCTGGATCGACAAGCATGTGCATGGCGGCGTCGGCATCATGCTCGACGACGTGCTGGCCGGTGTGTTCGCCTGGCTGGCGATGCAAGGGCTGGTCTGGGTATTCGCCTGATTCGACTCACGTGAGGAAACACGCAATGCTGCGACGCGGGTTGGCGCTGCTGCTTCTGGCTCTGCTGGGCACGTTCGCCCATGCGCAGGCCGCCGCGCCTGTGCCTGGGGTGATCCATCTGGCCAGCGAAGACTGGGAGGATTACACCGCCGCCGACGGCCATGGTCTGGCCTGGGACGTGTTGCGCAAAGTGTTCGAGCCGGCCGGGGTCAAGCTGGATATCCGCACGGTGCCGTACACCCGGTCGATCGGGCTGGTGCAGTTGAAGGAAGTTGACGCGCTGGTCGGCTCCTACCGCGACGAAGCCGAGCATGTGCTGTACCCGCAATCGAAGTTCGATTCTGATCACATCTACGCGCTGGGCCTGTCCAGCAGCCCGCCGCCGACCCAGGCGACCCTGGGCAAATATCGTCTGGCCTGGGTGCGCGGCTACCGCTACGAGAACTACTTGCCGAACATCCAGCGCTTCAACCAGATCGAACGACGTACCGGCATTCTGCTGATGCTCAAGCAGGGCCGGGCGGATTACTACATCGATGCGCTGACCGAGATTGAAGCGGTCGTGCGCGATGCCGCGGATCCAGCGCAGTATCGCTATTCGCATCTGGCTGAGTTGCCGCTGTTTCTCGGTTTCGCCGATACCCCACAGGCTCGCGCGTTGATGGCGCTGTATGACCGGCGCATGGCGGAGCTGGTCAAGAGCGGAGAGTTGAAGCCGGTCTTCGAGAAGTGGCAGCAGCCGTATCCGTTTGATCCAAAATGATCACAGTGTCCTGTGGGAGCGCATGGCAGCTGTCATCAAACTTTTTGATGGTTATGCCCGATAATTCAGCCTAAGCGTCCACAGGAACCTGCTGTTACAATGCCCGCCTGCGAATTTTCAGTCTTCTAGATCAGGAGCACATCGGTGCCTGTCGTCTTCGTCGCCGCTTCCAAGCTGCCAACGCCTTTTGCGCAATTCACCATGCACGGCTTTCTCGATGAGAGCACCGGGCGTGAGCACGTCGTGCTGAGCCTCGGTGAAATTGCCGATGGCGCCCCGGTACTCGGTCGCCTGCATTCCGAATGCCTGACCGGCGATGCCTTGTTCAGCCAGCGTTGCGACTGCGGCTCGCAACTGGAAGCCGCGTTGCAGGCGATTGCCCGCGAAGGCCGTGGCGTGCTGCTGTATCTGCGTCAGGAAGGGCGCGGCATCGGTCTGCTGAACAAGATCCGCGCCTATGAATTGCAGGACGGCGGCGCCGACACCGTGGAAGCCAACGAGCGTCTGGGCTTTGCCGCCGATCAGCGCGACTACGCCATGTGCCTGCCGATGCTTGAGCATCTGGGCGTGAAATCCCTGCGCCTGATGACCAACAACCCGCGCAAGGTCAAAGCGCTGACCGACATGGGCATCGTCGTCGCCGAGCGCGTGCCGCTGCACACCGGGCACAATCCGCACAACAAACTCTACCTGGCGACCAAGGCCAGCAAGCTCGACCACATGATGGGCAACGAGCATCAGGGCGAGGCCGACCGCGCGTGACCCGTGGCCAGGTGCGGCGGCGGTTGTCGGTGGCCTGGTGGCAATACCTGGCGCTGGCGCTGTTGCCGCTGTTCGTGCTCAACGCGCTGTTCGGTGAAGGCCAGGGCCTGCTGCCAGTGCTGGCAATGCCTTTGTTCATCGCCGGCGTCGCCTCGATGTTTGTCAGCCTGAAGTATTTCGCCCGCTACAAACACGCGTTGATCGCCACGCAAAAAGCCCTCGATACCGCCGAAGAACCCGCCGCCTGGATTGCCCTTGCGGCGCGTCGGCGTACGGCGTTGCTGGTAGGGTCCTTGCCGGCCTGGATTGGCGCACTGGCGGTATTCGTCGGCCTCGAAGCCGTGCCGTTGATGTTGCTGGCGCTGTCCACCGCCGTGCTGTTCTACCTCTACCGTATTCCGCGACAACTCGGCTGATGCATCGCCTGTGGCTGGCGGTTCTGCTGCTCGCCCTGAGCAGCCCGGCGCTGGCCGCACTGCGTGTGGTCAGCCTCGCCCCCTCGCTGTCTGAAATCGTCGTTGAACTGGATTCCGCTGACCTGCTGGTCGGCGTACTGGATGCGGGCGAGCGGCCGGCGGCGATAGCGGATGTTCCATCAGTGGGCCGCTACGGCCAGCTCGACATGGAGCGCTTGCTCAGCCTGAAACCGGATTTGCTGCTGCTCTGGCCCGGCAGTGTTGGCGCGGGGCAGCGTGATCAGCTCAAGCACCTGCACATTCCGACCTTCGTCGCCGAACCGCACACGTTGGCGCAACTGGCGACGCAAATTGAAGCGATCAGCAAACAGCTCGGGCGTCCAGAACGTGGGGCGAAACGAGCGGCCGAATTGCGAGAGCAACTGAATGATCTGCGCCAGCGTTATAGCCGTGACGAACCGCTGCGGGTTTTCTATCAAGTCTGGGACAAACCGCTATACACCGTCGGTGGCGGGCAGATCATCAGCGATGCGCTTGAGGTGTGCGGCGCGCGCAATGTCTTCGCCGAGCTGAATCTGCCGGCACCGCAGGTGAGTATCGAGGCGGTATTGCAGCGTGATCCGGAAGTGATTGTCGCCGGTGATCAGCCCCAGCTAGGGGCGTGGAAGGCCTGGCCGCAGGTGGCGGCGGTCAGGCAGGGGAGACTGCTATTGGTCACTGACAAAGGCCTTGAGCGACCGAGCGGGCAGATGATCAGCGCCACCGCCAAGCTTTGCCAATCGATCGCGCCGGATCGGTAGACCGCATCGCCTGTATTCGCGAGCAGGCTCGCTCCCACACTGGATTTGCGTTGAAAACAAACTGTGTGGCCGCACTCAGTCTACTGTGGGAGCGAGCCTGCTCGCGAAGAGGCCTGCCAACCAACACAAATCTCAGTTCAGAGTTCAGGGGTCCATGTCACCCCAAACATCCACGCCCGACCTTCCTCACGATAGCCATACTGCGCGCCTTCATAGCTGTAATTCGCCCGGCTGTAGCCCTTGTCCAGCAGGTTATCCACCTTCAGATCCAGCTTGATCTCACGGTTCAGCGCCCAACTGCTGCGCAGCCCGAGCGTGCCGTAGCCACCCAGCGACTGGGTGTTGTTCAAGTCGTCGTAACTGCCGCTGACCAATTGCCAACTGGCGCCGAGTCCCAAGCGATCAAACTGCTGATCCAGATCCCAACTGGCCGTGCGCCGCGCCCGTCGCGCCAGCGTATGCCCGGTATCGCGATCACGTGGGTCAATGATCGCCACGCCAAGATTGCTCTGCCAGCCAAACAACTCCTGCTTCAACGCTGCTTCAAAACCGTTGATGCGCGCTGACGCAACGTTCTGCGGGCGTGAGTTGCTGCCGAAGATGATCGCGTCTTCCAGGTCGGTGCGGTAAATCGAGGCTTCCAGCCGCGCGCTGTCGCTCAACTGGCTGCGCCATTGCAGTTCGTAGCTTTTCGAAGTTTCCGGTTTCAGGTCGGGATTGCTGAAATCCGGGTAGTACAGGTCGTTGAAGGTCGGCGCGCGGAAACCTTCGCTGTAGCTCAGCAGCACGTCGTTGTCCGGGTTCAGCGGCAGGGTGAAGGTGCCGCTCCAGGTGTTCTGGCTGCCGAACTGCTGGTTGTCGTCGTGGCGCAGGCCGATCTCGGTAGAGAAGCTGTCGGCCTGGTAGCGATGCTGGATGAACGCGGCGCGATTCCAGCGGCTGTCCTCGTCAAACGCAGTGCTGCTGTTGACCCGGTCTTCGTACCAGTCACCACCGAGGATAAGGCTGTTGCGCGCGTCCAGCGTCAGGTCGTTCTGCCAGTTCACCGAGTCGCGATAGGTGTTGAACACCGTTCGCTCGTCGCTGAGCTTGTCGAAGGTCTTTTCGCGGTTTTCGCTGTGGCCGAATTCAATGCGGGTTTTCCAGGTTTCCTTGACCCGCGCATCGACATAACTGCTGATGCTGCTGACATTGAAATCACTGTATGGCTGCTGTTGCACCGACTCGAAAGTGTCCATGTCGAAGCGGCCGAACGGGTTGTCGAATTCGCTCCTGCCACGGTTATCCAGCAGATTGGCGCCGACTTCGACGTCATCGGTCAGCGCGTGGCTGAGGCTCAGGCTCAGGGATTTGTTGCGGTAGGCATCATGGTCGCTGTCGCTTGGATACGACTCGTGGGTACGGTCGAGCCCGGCCGTTTCGTCGAGGCTGGCGCCGAGGTTGAAGCGGGTTTTCTCGTCGCCGCCGGACAAGCCGAGGCTGCGTTCCCAGGTCTGCTGACTGCCGAAGCCCAGATGCAGGCGTGGCTGCAAGCCTTGCTCGGTGCCGCGCCGGGTGAAGATCTGGATCACCCCGCCAATCGCGTCGCTGCCGTAAATCACCGTGCGCGAACCGCGCAGCACTTCGACGCGCTCGATCTGCTCGATGTTCAGATGCTGCAGGTTGCTGTCGCCGGAAGTCGAATTGCCGATGCGCTGGCCATCGACCAGCACCAGGCTCTGCGCCGATTGCGTGCCGCGAATGTAGATCCCCGGCAGGCTGCCGCGCCCGCCGGTCTGCGCCACTTGCACACCAGGCACGCGCCGCAGCAGATCGGGCACGTCGCTGGGTTGCAGGCGATCGATGTCTTCGCGGGTGAACACGGTGTTGGCGGCGCTGCTGTCGTTGCGCGCCTCGACCTGACGATTGGCGCTGATCAGCGTGTCCGGCAGCTTCAGCGCCTGATCGCGTTCGAATGTATCGGCAAGGGCGCTGGCGGTTGGCAGCAGGAGGAAGGGCAGGGCGAGGCGGGAGAGGTTCATGGACAGTCCAACGGGAGTTTCAGGTGTACACAAATCAAATGTGGGAGCGAGCCTGCTCGCGAAGGCGGTGTATCAGTCAGTTCGTCTGTGACTGACAGTCCGCTTTCGCGAGCAGGCTCGCTCCCACAAGGGTATTGCGTTTATTGGGCGAGCAATGCCAGCCGCTGGCGAATCGACGCTTCGATCCCGGCCTCATCCAGCCCGCACTCGGCAAGCATCTGCGCCGGTTTCGCATGCTCGACGTAAATGTCCGGCAAGCCCAGATGCAGCATCGACTTGAGAATGTTCTCGCGGGCGAGAAACTCGCTGACCGCGCCACCGGCGCCGCCCATGATTGCGTTCTCTTCGATAGTCACCAGCAACTCGTGGTTGCCGGCGATCTCGCGCACCAGCGCTTCATCCAGCGGTTTGACGAAACGCATGTCGACCACGGTGGCGTCGAGTTTCTCGGCGACTTTCAAGGCTTCGCTCAGTTGCACGCCGAACACCAGCATGGCGACCTTGCTGCCCTGACGACGGACAATGCCCTTGCCGATTTCGATCGCTTCGAGATCTTTTTCGATGACTGCGTTCGGCCCGCTGCCACGCGGGTAACGCACTGCCGCCGGGCCGTTGTAGAGGTGGCCGGTTGTGAGCATCTTGCGCAATTCGTTTTCATCGCTCGGGGTCATGATGACCATGCCCGGGATGCACCGCAGGTACGACAGGTCGTAGCTGCCAGCGTGGGTCGGGCCGTCTTCGCCGACCAGGCCGGCACGGTCGATGGCGAACAGCACGTCGAGGTTCTGCACGGCGACGTCGTGTACCAACTGGTCGTAGCCGCGTTGCAGGAATGTCGAATAGATCGCCACCACCGGTTTCGCGCCTTCGCAGGCCATGCCGGCGGCGAACGTTACCGCGTGCTGCTCGGCAATCGCCACGTCGAAATAACGCTCGGGGAAGCGCTCGCTGAACGCCACCAGATCCGAGCCTTCCTTCATCGCCGGGGTAATTCCGACCAGACGAGCGTCAGCCGCCGCCATGTCACACAGCCACTCGCCAAACACCGCCGAATACTTCGGCCCGCTGACGGCTTTCGGCGCAGCGGCGGGAGCGTCCAAAGGTTCGAGTTTGGTGATGGCGTGGTAACCGATCGGGTCGACTTCCGCCGGGGCGAAGCCTTTGCCTTTCTTGGTGACGATATGCAGGAACTGCGGGCCTTTGAGATCGCGCATGTTGCGCAGCGTGGCGATCAAGGTGGGCAGATCGTGGCCGTCGATCGGGCCGATGTAATTCCAGCCCAGCTCTTCGAAGAGGGTGCCAGGGACCAGCATGCCTTTGGCATATTCTTCGGTGCGACGGGCGATTTCCCACGCACCGGGCAGGCGCGAAAGGACTTTCTTGCTGCCCTCGCGCATGCTCGCGTAGGTGCGGCTGGACAGGATCTTCGCCAGATAATTCGACAACCCGCCGACGTTGCGCGAGATCGACATATCGTTGTCGTTGAGGATCACCAGCATGTTGGCGTTGACTTCAGGCGCATGGTTCAGCGCCTCGAAAGCCATGCCGGCGGTCAGCGCGCCGTCGCCGATCACGGCGATAGCCTTGCGATCGCTGTCCTGCAGACGGGCGGCAATGGCCATGCCCAGCGCGGCACTGATCGAGGTGCTGGAGTGGCCGACGCCAAAAGTGTCGTACTCGCTCTCGGAGCGGCGCGGGAACGCGGCAATGCCGTCCTTCTGACGCAGGCTGGCCATGCGCTCGCGGCGACCGGTGAGGATCTTGTGCGGATACGCCTGATGCCCGACGTCCCACAGCAGACGGTCGTCCGGGGTGTCAAAGACATAATGCAGCGCGATGGTCAGCTCGATCACGCCCAGGCCGGCACCGAAATGCCCACCGGTCTGGCCGACCGTGTAGAGCAATTCCAGGCGCAACTCATCAGCCAGGGTTTCCAGCTCGGCTTCGCCTAACCGGCGCAGGCCGTCCGGCGTGTTCGCACGGTCGAGCAGGGGCGTGGTCGGGCGCTTGCGGGGAATCTCATGAAACGTCGTGGGCATCAGGCGAATCGTTATAGGTATAAAAGATGCGGCAGTTTACCTGATGCATCGCCCCCTGCCCACGCGTTGGTCTTTTTTGGCCGATACGCCGTCAGTTGCGCCGCTCGACGATATACCGGGCCAGCTCGCGCAACGGCTCGGCGACCGCGTCAAACGGTCGCAGCGCCTGCAGGGCCTGATCGCGCAGTTCCAGAGCGTAGGCCTTTGCGGCTTCGAGGCCGAGCAGGGCCGGGTAGGTTGGCTTGTCGCGGGCAATGTCGGCGCCCTGGCGTTTGCCGAGAGTTGCGGTATCGCTTTCCACGTCGAGGATGTCGTCCTGCACCTGAAAGGCCAGACCAATGGCCTGTGCATAAGTCTGCAACGCCTGAAGCTGATCATGCTGGGCGCGGCCGCTGGCCAGGGCGCCGAGCCTGACGCTGACTTCAATCAGCGCGCCGGTCTTGTGCCGGTGCATCTGTTCCAGGGCTGTTTGATCGAGCTTGAGACCGACCGAACCCAGATCGATGGCCTGACCACCGACCATGCCCGCAGGGCCGGCTGCATGGGCCAGCGCAGAGACCATCTGCAGACGGATGTCGCTGCTGCAATCGCTCAGGCGCGGGTCGAGCAGGGCGCTGAAGGCCAGGCTCTGCAAGCCGTCACCGGCGAGGATCGCGCAGGCTTCGTCGAATTTCTTGTGGGTCGTCGGCTGGCCGCGACGCAGATCGTCATCGTCCATCGCCGGCAAATCGTCGTGCACCAGCGAGTAGGCGTGGATCAACTCGACCGCACACGCCGCGCCGCTGGCCTGTTCAGCCTGGCCACCGAGGGCTTCGCACGCCGCGTAAGCCAGCAACGGGCGCACGCGTTTGCCGCCGTTCATCACGCTGTAGCGCATCGCTTCGTAGAGCCGCGCCAGTTCCGGCAGCGGCGCGTTGAACAGCGTCTCCAGCGCCGCGTTGACCCGGGCCTGACTGCTCGCCGAATACGTCGCGATCATTCTGGCTCATCCGCGTCGAAGGGTTCCTCGGCGAGCTCGCCATCACGCTCCAGCAGCACCTGCACTTTCTGCTCGGCCTGGGCCAGCGCCGCCTGGCAGTCACGGGTCAGGCCGATGCCCTGCTCGAAAGCGGTCAGCGAGTCTTCCAGCGACAATTCACCGTTCTCCAGACGCTCGACCAGTGTTTGCAGGTCGGCGAGGGATTGTTCGAAATCCAGTGCAGCTTTTTTGCGGGCCATGGCGGCAATTTCCGGTAGACGTTAAACCGGCGCGACACTAGCAGATAGGGGGGGTATGGGCAAATGAGCGGGCCGTCGCTAGGCCCCTCCATAACGGTCGGCGAGTCAATCCGGATAGTTGATTTTGTAACGCGTACTGCGTCCGCCGCCCGGCAGGCGTTGCAGGCAGCCCTTGTCCAGCAACTCCGCCAGATGCCGCGTCGCGGTGGCTTTGGATACTTTCGCAACCGCTTGATATTGCCCTGCGCTGAGGCCCTGTTCGAAACCGCGCTCACCGCCATCGAGCAAGCAATTGAGCACTTTGATCTGCTCCGCTGAAAGGTCGGATTCGCGGTGCGCCTGCCAGAAGCGAGTCTTGCCCAACACCGAATCTATCCGGGTGATGGCTTGCTGCAGGCTGCGCAGCAGTGTCTGCAAAAACCAGGTCAGCCATTCGGTGATATCGAGCGTGGTCTTTTGGCTCGACTCCAGAATCCGGTAATAACCGGCGCGATCCTCGAGAATGCTTGCGGACATCGCGTAGAAGCGGATCGCCTGCGCTTCGCCTTGCGCCAGCGCCAGATCGGTGATGGTGCGGGTCAGACGACCGTTGCCGTCGTCGAAAGGGTGCAGAGTGACAAACCAGAAATGCGCGATGCCTGCGCGTAACAGCGGATCCAGCGAAACCTGATCGCGGCTGGCTTCGAACCAGCTCAAAAAACGCTCAATTTGCTGTTCCAGCCCTAGGCGCGGTGGCGCCTCAAAGTGAACCGTTGGTCGGTCGAGTCGTCCGGACACCACCTGCATCGGTTCGTCGCCGCGCAAGGTACCGACGAGTATTGGCCGCGCGCTGAACATCGCTTCCTCGGCGGGGAAAAGCCAGGTGTGCCATTCCAGCAATCGGGCCAGGGTCAGCGGCTCGTCGAAGCCATGGGTGGCATCGAGCATCAATTGCGCCAAGCCCTCGCTACGCTGGCTGACGCTATCGCGATCAACCCATTCCAGACCCAGGCGCCGGGCCAGAGAAGAGCGCACGGAGCCGACATTCAGTTGCTCACCTTCGATGGCGGAGGAGGTGACGATGTTCTGAAGCAACGCATCGAGCTCGCTCTGTGCGCTCATCGAATCGCCCACTGCGCCGGCCATTCCCAACAGTCGGCCCTGCATCTGCACGCACTCGCGCAGCAGCGGGGCGAGGCGCTCTGCTTGCCAGTTGAAGTTGGGCCAATCCGGTTGTTGCCAGATCCAATGTGCGGTCATTGATCACCTGTCGTAGAAGCGTGAGCCGAATAAAAACGCTATTCGGCTCATTTGGTGAGCCGAATATGCCGGCTATTCGGCTCATCGTCTACCCGGATGGCGAGATTCCTACAGCAATCACACATGTATCCGATTGTTAAAAAACTGCCGAATCGCTAATCTTCGCCGCTTCTACGGCCCCGACAGTTGCGGGGCATTCAGACGAAACGCAGTTCACCGCTGTGAAGTACCGAGGATCGGGTGCAAGGTTTCGTTCAAGGCATGGCAGGAGGCGTCACATGCGTTCATTTCTTTTGCTGCTGATCGGCCTCGCCTGCGCGCCTGCGCTGTGGGCCGCGCCGACTGCGCAGTTGTCCGAGCCGGTCGGCGGCTGGCGTTATCACGGCCTGCTCGATCGTTCGGAAAATCCGCAGGTCGCCTACCCGACGCCGCCGATCGATCGCGGCATTCAGCGCAATCGCACGATGATCCAGGGCCAGCTCAAAGCCCTCGGCCACATGCGTCCGCCGCACAGCCTCGCCGTCAACGGCAATCCATTGAATCTGTACACCGATGATCAGGGACGTTTTGCCCGGCCCTACGCATTTGGCGCCGGTTCCAACAGCGTCGAAGTGATCAGCGCCGAGGGCCAGTCGCTCAAGCGCGTGCAATTTTATGAAGCAAATAATCTGCGCACGCCGGCGAAGATTCGTCTTGTCTTGGGATGGGACGACCCGAAAGCCGAGCTGGATCTGCATATTGTCACCCCCGACGGTCAGCATGCCTTTTGGGCACGGCCGGCGCTGAGCAATGGCGGCGGCCTCGACCCGGATGGTGTCGACGGCCCCGGCCCGGAAATGTTCACCATGACCGCGCCGCTGCACGGCACGTATCTGGTCTACGTCAACTATTGGGGCAATTACGGCGATGGTGGCTATAACTTCGAGGAAACCAGTAATCAGAACGAGGTGATCACCTCGCAGATCACTCTGGTGCTCAACGAAAACACCGTCGACGAAAAACGCGAAACCTTCATCGTGCCCCTGCGGGCGATCGGTGATCTGCTGCTGGTCAAGACTTTCAACTATTAAGCATCCCGCCACGGATGAACTCGGATGTTGTGAACATGAGCGATAACACTGTGACTCCAGCTGCCGCGACACCGGCGGCCAAACCTTCGCGGCGCTGGCCGCTGGTATTGCTCGGCCTGTGCCTGGTGGCCGGTGTGGCGGGCGGTTTCGGCTGGCTGCTGCTCAAGCCCAAAGCGCCGCCGGCGACACTTGCCAGTGACAAGCTCGGCCTCGGTCGTCCGGACGCCTTGCTCGAAACCCGTTCACTGAGCCAGTTGCCCAAGGACCTGCTGACGGTGCCGTTCCTCAAGGCCACGCTCACCGAGGATTTCGTCTTCTATTACGAAACTCACGCCGACCGCCTCGGCCTGATTGGCAGCCTGCGGCGGATCATCTACGAGCATGACCTCAAATTGCAGGACAGCCTGATCGAGCAGCTTTTTGATCAACCGGCCGATGTGGCGTTGTGGCGCGGTGCGGATGGTCGCTTGAAGGATTTCCTGCTGGTGATGGATCGCGGCGGGTTGGCCAAGCTGATCGAGCCATTGGCGAAAGTGGCGCTGGATGACACTCAGCTCAGCATCTTCGGCACTCTCAAAGTCGGCGGCGATGACGTGCCGCTGTATCAACTCAGCTACAACGCCAGCAAATCACTGCTGTTCGCGTCGCGCGGCGACAAGCTGGTGGTGTTGTCCAATCCAGCCAAGTACTACGACCCCGAGAGCGGCGTCTCGGAGGAGTCGGGCCGCGTTTCCACGCAAGCGATGGCGGCGTTGCTCAACGGTGAAAAACTCTTCCCCGAAGCGTTCGGCTTGCCAGCGAAAAACCCGGAAACCAAGCAGCGTCTGTCGGTCAATTCCAGCGTCCTCGCCATGGGCTATCAGCGCTTCATTCCGAATTTCGCCGGCCTGCGTTTCGACATGGACGACAAGGGCTGGCACAGCTATCTGGCCATGGACGAACTGGAAAATCAGCCGGACTTCGATTTCAAACCGGTCTGGCAGGCGATGCCGTTGGGGGCGAGCGCTTGCGTGACCCTGCCGGTGGCGGCCGAGCCGCAGAAACCGATATTGATCAAACTCGGTGCCGATGAAGCTGTTGCGCAAACGCTGACCGAACACGTCGCTGGCGCGGCCGGCCTGTGCTGGTACGCCGATTCCCGGTTGTACACACCTCTGCTGGTCGCCAGCCTCAAAGACGAGGACAGCAGCAAACTCGACGCTGATCTGGGCAAGTTGTTCGGTTCGATGGTCGGCGCGTTCGAAGCCAACGTCGCCGAAAGCGTTTTCCCGGTGATCGACAAGCAGGAGGGCCAGAGCCACGTCTGGCAGCGTCAGGTCAGTTCCAGTTTCGGTCCGTACGCGGCGAAGACCGCTGAAAACCCGGAGGCGATTTCCGGCAAGGCGTTCATGAAAGTCAGCCTCGCCCGTCACGGCTCGACGCTGCTGTTCTCCCTCGACGACAAACTCGTCGACAAAGCCCTCGGCACCCTCGACAAGCGCTTCCCGCCGATGGCCGACGTTTTGCCAAAAGACGTACTGATGCCGATCTACTTCGGCCCGGACGCGATGGCGCAACTGATGCAGCGCGAAACCCTCGACAGCCTGCCGCAGGACATGGAGCCGGTGTTTTATAACGCTGCGCAAACCTACCTGATGCCGAAACTGCGCACCCTTGGCGGTTACGGCAAATATGCCCTGACCCTGCCCGAAGGCAGCGAGCCTGACGGCCACTGGCAATGGCTGCCGCTGGAATGGAAAGCGCTGTGAGCGCACTGATCCGCAGCCTCGGCTTGCTTGCGTTGCTGCTGAGCGCAGGCGCCCGTGCGGTTGAAGCGCCAGCGCTCGACCCGGCGCAATCCCAAGTGTTTCGCGCCTGGTTTGTGCGTATTGCTCAAGAGCAATTGAGCCAAGGCCCGAGCCCGCGCTGGTATCAGCAGGACTGCGCCGGCCTGGTGCGCTTTGCCGCCAACGAAGCGCTGAAAGTCCATGACGACAAATGGCTGCGCAGCAATGGTCTGTCCAATCGCTATCTGCCGCCGGAACTGGCGCTGAGCGATGCGCAACGCAAGCTCGCGCAACAGTGGCAGCAGGGCGGCGGCAAGGTCGGGCCGTACGTCAACGCGATCAAACTGATTCAGTTCAACAGCCATCTGGTCGGCCGCGATGTGTCGCAGGCGCGGCCCGGTGACCTGATGTTTTTCGATCAGGGCGACGACCAGCACCTGATGATCTGGATGGGCCGCTACATCGCCTATCACACCGGCACCACCACCCCCACTGACAACGGCATGCGTTCGGCAAGCCTGCAGCAACTCATGACATGGAAGGACACCCGATGGATACCCGACGCAGCCAACCCCAACTTCATCGGCGTCTATCGACTGAACTTTCTTTCCCAATGACCGGTGCCCGCATGTTGCGTATCTGTTCGCGAATTTCCTTGCTGTTGGCGTTGTTGCTGCCGTTTACCTGCGTCAACGCCGAAGACTCGGTGGAGCCGAGCAATTACACGCCGGTGGCCGGTGAGAGTTTTTTCTTGCTCGCCGATAGCAGTTTTGCCAGCGACGAGCCGGCGATGGTCCGCCTCGAAGCCCCGGGTCGTGACTACCGGCGTTTCCGTATGGAACCGTACGGCGGCGCCGACATTCGCGTGTATCGCATCGACAAGCCGCTGGATTTCCTCAAGCGCCAGAAGAACCTGCATCGCGTCGTCAGCGACGGCCAGTTCAAGGGCGAAGGTCTGTCCAACACCCTCGCGTATCTGTGGGACAACTGGTATCGCAAATCCCGCCGGGTGATGCAGCGTGCGTTCTCCTACGAGTCGCGCAAGCAGGTCACCGAAGAAGTGCCGGAGCTGAAAATGGGCGAGGCCATGGCCGCGCCGACGCCGTACGACGCGCAGCCGCAATTCGCGCTGATCCCGGGTTTGCCGGTGGTCAGCCAGTTCCGTTATCCGCTGTGGCAGGCCAAGCCGATTCAGCCGCCGGCCGGGGTCAATCTGGCCGGCTCGTCCAGCGACTTTGTCAGCGTCGCGCCGGGCAACGTCTACATCCCGCTGGGTAACCTGAAGCCGGGGCTGTATCTGGTTGAAGCGCTGATCGGCAAGTACCGCGCGACCACCATGGTTTTCGTCTCCAACACCGTCGCGGTGAGCAAGATTGCCGGCGATGAACTGCTGGTCTGGGCCGCGCGCAAACACGAAGGCAGTTCGGTGCCGAAGGTCAACGTGCTGTGGACCGATGGCCTCGGCGTGATGAGCAGCGGTGCTACCGATGCCGACGGTCTGCTGCGCCTGAAACACGTCAGCCCGGAGCGCTCGTTCGTCATCGGCGAGGACGAAGAGGGCGGCGTGTTCGTCTCGGAAAACTTCTACTACGACAGCGAAATCTACGACACCAAACTTTACGCCTTCACCGACCGGCCGCTGTATCGTCCGGGCGATTGGGTGTCGTTGAAAATCGTCGGTCGCGAGTTCAAGAATGCCCGTGATTCGGTGTTGCCGGGTGCGGCGGATGTCAGTGTCAGCGTGCTTGATGCCACGGGGACCGAATTGCAGACCCTCGATCTGAAACTGGATTCCAAGGCCGGTACTCAGGGCCGTTTCCAGTTGCCGGATAACGCCGTGGCCGGTGGTTACGAGATCCGTTTCAACTACAAGGAGCAGGCCTACAGCAGTGCTTTCCGTGTGGCTGAATACATCAAGCCGCACTTCGAAATCTCGCTGAATCTGGCCAAGCAGGATTACCGTACCGGTGAGCCGGTGAAAGGCAGTCTGGTGTTGCTCTACCCGGACGGCAAACCGGTGGCCAACGCCAAATTGAGCCTGAGCCTGCGCGCCCAGCAACTGTCGATGGTCGACAACGAGCTGCAATACCTCGGGCAATTTCCGGTGGAGCTGACCAGCACCGAACTGACCACCGACAGCAAGGGCAACGCGACCCTCGATCTGCCAGCCGCCGACAAGCCAAGCCGCTACATGCTCACTGTGTTTGCCAGCGACGGCGCGGCTTATCGGGTCAAGACCACCAAGGAAATCCTCATCGACCGTGGTGCGGCGAGCTTCCGCTTGAGCGCGCCGCAGCGGTTCAGCGCGGTCGGCGACAAGGTTGTCTTCAGCTACGCGAATGAGGGTGGCACCGAACAAAGCAAAGCCGTAACGCCGAGCAGCTACGCCTGGGTGCGCCTGGAAAATCAGAGCACCGGCGAAGGCAAACTCGCCGCAACGGACAAAGGCTTCAGCCTCGCCTTCGAACGTCCGGGCACCTACAACCTGACGCTGAAGGATCAACACGGTCGCGTCCTCGGCGCCACCAGCCATTCGGTCACCGGCGACGGTGTGAAAGCGGTGCCGGGTACCGTGGAAATCGTCCTCGACAAGCCCGAGTACAAGGCGGGCGAAGAAGCGCTGGCGCTGATCACCTTCCCTGAGCCGGTCAGCGATGCACTGCTGTCGCTGGAGCGCGACAAGGTCGAGGCCACTGCGCTGCTGGCCAAGGGCGCTGACTGGTTGAAGCTGGAAAAACTCAGCGACACCCAATACCGCGCGCGCATTGCGGTGAAGGATAACTTCGCGCCGAACCTGACCTTCTCCGTGCTCTACACCAAGGGCGGTCAGTACAGTTTCCAGAACGCCGGGATCAAAGTGGTCGCGCCGCAAATCGACGTGGCGATCAGCACCGACAAAGCGGTTTACCTGCCGGGCGATACGGTCACGGTCGACCTCACCACGCAGTTCGCCGGCAAAGCGGTTCCGGCGCATCTGACGGTCAGCGTGGTCGACGAAATGGTCTACGCGCTGCAACCGGAAGTCGCGCCGAGCATCGACCAGTTCTTCTATCACCCGCGGCGCAACAACGTGCGTACCAGTGCCAGCCTGTCATTCATCAGCTACGACGTGGCATTGCCGGGCAGCCCCGGCGCACCGGGCAAGGCCAATCGCAGCGAGCGCGGCGTGAAAGTGCTTGAGCGTCCGCGCCGTGAAGACGTCGACACCGCTGCATGGCAGCCGGAGTTGTTGACCGGCGCCGACGGCAAAACCCGCTTCACCTTCAAGATGCCGGACTCGCTGACCCGCTGGCGCATCACCGCGCGGGCGATTGCCGATGACGGTCAGGTCGGGCAGAAGAAGCAGTTTGTCCGTTCGGAAAAACCGCTATACCTGAAGTGGAGCGGGCCGAGCAGATTCCGCAAGGGCGATCAGCCGCAACTGGGCGTGTTCGCTTTCAGTCAGGCAGAGAAACCGGTCAAGGCTGAACTGGTGACTCACTATGCCGGTACCGAACAACGTCTGCCGGTGACTTTGAACAGCGGCATCAACTACCTGCCACTGCCGGCGTTCGCTTTGGCCTCTGGCGAGTGGACGGCGCAGTTGGTGCAGGATGGCAAAGTCGCCGATGCCCTGGCTGTGCGCTTGAGTGCCACCGGTGAAGGCTGGCCGGTCACCCAGACACAAAGCCTCGAAGTTGTCAGCGGCGACACGCCGTTGAGTTTTCCGGCGGATGCCACGGATATCCGCCTGCGTCTGGATGACAGTCCGCAAGCGCTGTTCCGTTCCGCCCTCGATGATCTGCTGAGCTACCCGTACGGCGGCGTCGAGCAGACCGCCAGTCGCTTGCTGCCGTTGAGCATCGCCTATCCATCGCTGGCTTCGAACCCGCAGATTCGCGATCGCTTGCGCCTGATCATGCAGAACAGCCGCCTGCGCCTGGTGCAAATGGCCGGGCCGTCGGCGAGCTTCACCTGGTGGGGCTACGACGGCGAGCCGGATGCATTTCTCACCGCCTATGCCTATTACGCCGACTGGAATGCCAGCCGCGTACTCGACCTGACCCTGCCGCCGGAGCACTGGCAGCGGGTGCTGGAGGTTTATGCCAAGCAGGCGCCGAATACGCCATTGCTGCAACGGGCGCTGATTCTGTCGTTCGCCAAACAGATGCAGCTGCCAGTGAACACGCTGCTCAGCGGTTTGATCGACGATCTGGCCAAGGCCGGTGAAGGCGCTGCCGAAACCTTGCTCGACGACGGCCAGGACAGTCTGGTGATGAACGACCCGGATTCGGCGCTCGGTCTGGCGACGGCACGGGTACTCACTGCATCGTTGGCCTCGCAGGTAAAAGTTGCTCTGCCGGAGGCATTCAATCGTCAACTGGGCGCAGCGCAACAACGTCTGGCGGTCAGCTCGCAGCCCTTCGTCGAAGCGCTGAACCTGTCGCTGCAACCGTTTGATCAGGCTCGTGCGACAGCGCTGCTGCAACGTCTGTTGCCGCAGCAATCGACACTGGAACGTGCACTGGCGCTGACCTGGCTGCAACGCAGCATCGCTCAGGCTTCGCCGACCATCGCGCTGATGCCGGGTGAAGGCTGGAAGAAAAACCACGGCGCCAGCGGCGAGATGTACTGGACATGGCAGGGCGCGGCGCCGCTGCCGAGCGTGCTGAGCGTGTCCGGCACGCAAGAGCGGCCGCTGCGTGCAGCGCTGAGCTTCCAGACGCAACAGCCGCAGGTCGATCCGATGGCCGTGACTATCACCCGGCGCCTGTCGCGTCTGGTGCCGGGCGACGAAGCGTTCACCTTCAAACTCGAGCCGGTCGGCACTAAACCGTTGTCCAGCGACAGCCTGTACCTGGACGAGGTGATCCTCACCAGCAAGGCAGCGAAACCGCTGCGCTACGGCATGCTTGAAGTGCCGCTGCCACCGGGCGCGGATGTCGAGCGCACGACGTGGGGCATCAAGTTGCAGGGCAAGGACGGCACCGAACCGACCGCGCTGGAGAAGGCGCGTTTCGAACCGGGACAACTGGCATACGCGGTGCCGGTCGACGCGCTGAGTGGCGAGTTGCGCCTGCGTCATCTGGTGCGCTTCTCGCAGAAGGGGCAGTTCAACCTGCCACCGGTACGCTTCAAGCAGGTGTATGCACCGCAGCATCAGGCCCAGGAGGCGAAAGCCGCCCTCGGTCAGGTCACGGTCAACTGACATGCGCCGGCCGCTGTTGTGGCTGCTGATGGGTGTGATGCCTGCGCTGGCGACAGCGCAGGACGAGCCGTTGCGCGTGGCCAATCAGGGCGAGTTGTTGTCGTTGAGTCAGACGCAACTGATCAAGCGCGAACCGTTGCCAGCGTCGCTGGATGCGCCGCTGGGCAGTCTGTGGAAGTTGTTCGTCTACGCGTGGCTGGTGGATACCGGTGCACAGGAACCGGCGTATGAATGTCGCGGGCAGTCCAGAGAAGAAGTTTATTGCTGCTCGGCGGGCGGCAAGATCGAGCGGGATCAGGCACTGGTGAAGTCCTGCGGTCTGTATTTCGAACCGGCGCGGTTGGGCATTGCAGCGACGGATTGGCGAGCGTATTGGCAGGCGCGGCAAGCGCCGTCGTGGTTGCTGGATTTGCCAGCCGTGCAACCGGCAACAAGGGTTTCGGTTGCCGAGTTATTGAGCGTTCTGGCGTTGCTGCCAGCGCAGGAACAGATGCGCCGCGTGCTGCTCGATGTCGTGCTGAACGCGGCGGACGGCAATGTCGTCGGCGAGTTGGGCGGGCGCCTGCGGGTGAAAACCTGGAGCTGGCTCGGCGACCAGGATGCACAATCGCGCCAGGGTGGATTCGCCGGCTGGAGCGCCGACGGCGCACCGATCTGGGCGGGTGGGCGCGGTACCAGTCAAATGGTTCTGCGTCACTACGCTCAGGCGCTGGCCAGCGTGTTGCCGACGGCGTGGCCAGCGGACACGGGGCGTTGTGTGCAAGTCGGGCTGTTCTCGAAATACCCGGTGTCGAAAGTTCTGGCCGGAGATCGTGTTGCCACGTCCGGGCCATTGCGCGGCGACTACCGCGTCGAATTCGCCAACGGCAATGCGCTGGACATCCACAGCGATGGCGAACTGTTTCTGCTCAACGACAAACTCGTCGCAAGGCTTGATCGCGAAGAATATGTCGCCCGCGTTCTTGAGCGCGAAGCCAAACCGCAACCCGCCGAAGCCGCCAAGGCGCTGGCCGTAGCGATCCGCACTTATCTGCTGCAAAACGCCACGCGCAACGGCGACTGCCTGAGCATCGACGACAGCAGCAATCGCCAGCGCGTCGCCCCGCGTCCAGCCTCGGCCGAGTCACGCAACATCGCGGCGTGGACGGCCGATCTGGTGCTGGCCGGCAGCACCGTCACCTATCACTCCGACCAGCCCGGCCCGGACAAACTCGCCTGGCAGCAAGCCGTCGAGCAAGCGAACGCCGGCCAACGTTTCGACGCGATTCTGCTGCACGCCTATCCACGCGCCAGCCTCAGCCGTTGGGACAACCCGGTCGCCTCCTGCGAAGCATTGCCCGCCGCGCAAGACTGGCTGCAAAAGCAGCGACGCGGCTGGCGTCCGAGGCTTGAAAGCGAAACCGGCTACAACGAAGTCAGCACTTTCGCCGTATGCAAACTCGCCTTCGGCCGACCCTTCGTCGACCGCGAACGCCAGCGCATTTACGTGCGCGGCGTACTGACCCTGCAGGATCGCCTCGACCTGACTCATGAATATCTGCACCTGGCCTTCGAAGCACACCCCAACGGCCAGAATGAAACCTACATCGAAGGGCTCGCCCGTCACCTTTTGCTGGAATAGACCATGACACTCCGTTATCCACAGGTCTTGCTGCTGCTCTGTGCCCTCAACGTACTGCCGCAAGCGTTCGCCGCCGATGGCGTCAAACTCGACACCCCGGTGGGCGGCTGGCGCAGCGGCGCTCCGCAAGGCGAGGGCGAGAGCTTTCGCCAGACCGTCAACTACCCGGCCTCGTCGGTCAACACACCGCTTGGCCAGGCCAATACCGCCAGAATCAGCGGCCAGATCAAAGCCGTGCCGAAGAACAACGAACCCGGCCGCCTGATCGTCAACGGCGTCAGCATGCCGCTGAAAATCGACCCCGCCGGCGGCTTCGATCGCCCGTTCTCCTTCCCCAACGGCAGCAACAGCGTCGAAGTGCGCAGCGCCGACGGCCAGCAACGCCACCGCACGCAATTCCTCAACGCCCGCGGCGGCGCCACCCCGGCCAAACTGCGCGTGCTGCTGGCCTGGGACAGCGACGGCACCGACCTCGACCTGCACCTGATCACCCCCGATGGCGCCCACATCTGGTACGGCAACCGCAGCGCCGCCAACGGCGCCGCCCTCGACGTCGACGTCACCACCGGCTACGGCCCGGAAATCGCCGCCATGCCCGCGCCGATCAAAGGGCAATATCTGGTGTATGTGAATTATTACGGCGGCGGATATCGCGGGGATGACGAAGGTGGGGATGAAGCGGTTCAGGCGCTGACCACGGCGCAGGTGACGGTGATTACTGAAGAAGGCACGCCGAGCGAGAAGATGGAAACGTTTGTAGTGCCGATGCGGACGGCGGGGGAGCTGACGTTGGTGAAGTCGTTCAGTTATCCGTGAGGGGAATTTGTCCAACAGGTTGTTGGACAAATTCAGCAACTGTAGCTGGGCGCTCGAACAGCTTACAGATCAGCCAGACTGACCTGCATTCGCTGAGGAGCGGCGAGGCGCTCGTGAACGATGGCGGCAAGTTCGTCATCTTCTTCACTGGCCAACTTATCTTCGGCAGGCGGCTCGCCTCGTTCGGCGGCGCGCTTCAGCGCGTCCTCAATGGGGAATGAGGTTTTGGGCATTTGGTGTTTCCTGCGATATTTGGCGGGACGGTAACCAGTGCATTGGGCGCTATACATGCTGGAATGCAATTTCAGCAATGGATATGGTTTGTTGCAGGCATTAAAAAGCCGGCTTGTGGCCGGCTTCTCGGGGACTGGCTTGGTTTATTTTTGGTAAACCGCGCCAGCCTTCAAAACGTACATCCGGATCTGCGTCCGGCTGTGGGACTTGGTCAGACGTTGGTCTGCCGCGTCGGGCGTCATCCGAGCCGCTGGGCGGGTCGATGCGCGAATGTGGGGCGCAGGATACTGAGTTTTGCTCTGGATTCCCAGCCTCGAGTGCGGTTTAGAGCGACTGAAGCAGTACAAATCCTGGATTTGTACCGGTTATCAGGGCCATCTTCGCGAGCAGGCTCGCTCCCACAGGTTCGAGTGAACTGTCATAGAAACGGCACCACCGGCCGGCGCTTGCCCAGTGTCGACCACCAGAACACCCAGCCAAGAATGTGAATCCGCTGCTCTTCGATCTGCGCCGGCCGGAAGACCTCATCGGGGTATTCGGCGCTGTTGTGGCTGCGCATGCGCAGGCCGTTGCCGGGCATGCGGTGCAGGTATTTGATGCGCAGCATGCCGTCGTGCTCTATGGCGTAGATTTCGCCGTCGACGACCTGGGTCAGTCCGCGATCAATGGCGACAATGGAGCCGTCTTCGATGCGATCGGCCATGCTGTTGCCGATCATGTGCGCGCAGATGGCGTTGGCGTGCTGGATGTCGAGTTGATCGAGGTGGGCGCGGGGCAGGCGCAGGGATTGGTCGGGGTCGAGGATGACGTGGGTCTTGCCGTCGCCGTTGGCGATCGGAGTTTCCTTGAAAAATGCCAGGTCGATGTCGCTGGGGTTGATGACGGTGCAGACGCCGCAGATGGACTGGGCATCGAACGTGTCGCCGTTGCTGGCGGGTGGGTGCAGGCGCGCGACCTCCTTGACGCCTTCCCCGGTTTTCAGCCATTCACTATTGACCGACAACAGGCGTGAGACTTCTTCCATGCGATACGCCGGGACGCCCCGGGTGTACCAGTTATGAACGTTTTGGGCTTCCGTGCCCCAGAACCTTGCGAAATCCGTGGTGCTGATGTTCGCTGCTTCCAGGAGTGCCTTGAATCGTGGACCGCTAGTGTTCTTTCTCATAAACACGGAGTCTACGGCCGGACTAGAGCGGTTTGAATAAACCGGGCGTTCAAAAAAAGCCTGTATTTTGCGACGGGATGTAAGACGTACTTGTGGGAAATTAAACAGATTAAAACTGCATGTAGGAATTTAAACGGTTTGTTTAGTCGGGCTTTTTCAAGAGCCCCTCACCCCAACCCTCTCCCGGAGGGAGAGGGGGCCAACCAAGGTGTATTTCGAGTTACATCGACCAGAACAACGGAGTCGATTATGCAGACGCCAATAACAAAAAACCCCGGAAATCCGGGGTTTTTTTCAAGCGTCACGCAAGGCGCATTGGCTTAGCCCTTGTAGGCGGCAACCGACTTGGTGATCGCTTCGCGGGCGGCGTCTGCACCGGCCCAGCCTTCGATCTTGACCCACTTGCCCTTCTCGAGATCCTTGTAGTTCGCGAAGAAGTGCTCGATCTGCTGGATCAGCAGGGGTGGCAGATCGGTGTATTCCTTCACGTCGACGTACAGCTGCGACAGCTTGTCGTGGGGCACGGCGATGACTTTGGCATCGCCGCCGCCGTCGTCGGTCATGTTCAGGATGCCGACCGGACGGGCGCGGATTACCGAGCCTGGAGCAACCGGGTAAGGAGTCACGACCAGCACGTCGAGGGGATCACCGTCGTCAGCCAGGGTGTTCGGGATGTAACCGTAGTTGGCCGGGTAGAACATTGGGGTGGCCATGAAACGGTCAACGAACAGGCAATCGCTGTCTTTGTCGATTTCGTATTTGATCGGCGCGTGGTTGGCCGGGATCTCGATCGCGACGTAGATGTCGTTCGGCAGGTCTTTGCCAGCCGGAATCTTGCTGTAGCTCATTGGGCGTTGCCCCCGTAGTTGACCAAAAACACTTGGCCGGATTGACCAAAAAGTGGCGGCGATTATAGGCACATTCCTACGCCGACGCCACGTACCAGAAGTCGTGCAGAGCTTAGTCGTGCGCCTGATAGACCGGGTCTGTGGCCTGAAGTTGCCGCAGTCTGCCCAACGGATCCTGCCGGTAGAAAAGCTGCAGTTGCAAGTAGACCTGTGGATAAGCCTCATGCAGCAGATCCGGGGCGCTGAAGAAGTATTCACTGGTGACGGCGAAGAACTCCGCCGGGTTCTCGGCGGCGTAGGGATCGATGGCGGTTTCGGCGTCGGGATCGTGGTCGAGCTGGCGGTTGAGGTCGTCGTAGGCGGCCTGCATCACTTCAGCCCAGTCGCTGACGCGCATGTCGGTGTGCAGTGGCGGCAGGCCGTTGGCGTCGCCGTTGAGCATATCGAGCTTGTGCGCCAGTTCGTGGATCACCAGGTTGTAGCCTTCCCAGCCACCGCTGGCCTGTACGCCGGGCCAGGCGAGAATCACCGGCCCCTGTTGCCAGGCTTCGCCGCTGTGTTCGCCATCCCACTCATGCTCGACGCCGCTGGCATCGCGATGACGTTGCGGGCTGAGGAAGTCATCCGGGTACAGCACGATTTCGTGGAAACCCTGGTACCAATTCAGATCACCGAGATGCAGCAACGGCAACTGTGTTTGCGCGGCGAGCAGCAGGCGCTGTTCCTGATGCAGTTCGACGCCGGGCAGGGCGGTCAGGTGTTTGTCGTCGAGAAACAGAACACAGGCTTCGCGCAACCACTGGTCTTCAGCAGCGCTGATGCCATCGAGGAAGGAGAGTTGATGGCGCACCCGTTGCCACAGGTCGTCGGCAATCGGGTGCCTGGCCAGGAGGCGCCGGCGTCGCCAGGCGCTCAGTGACCACATCGGATCAGTGCGATTGCACTTTGGTGCCGCCGAACCGGCTGCGCACCACGCCGATGATCATCGGCACCAGCGACAGCAGGATGATTGCCACCACCAGCAGCGAGAGGTTTTTCTTGATGAACGGCACGTTGCCGAAGAAGTAACCCAAGGTGACCAGACCGCCAACCCAGAGGATGGTGCCGAGCACGCTGAAGCCGAAGAAACGCGGGTACGGCATCCGCGCCACGCCCGCGACGAACGGCGCGAAGGTGCGGATGATCGGCAGGAAACGCGCCATGGTCACGGTCTTGCCGCCGTGCTTGTCGTAGAAGTCGTGGGTTTTTTGCAGGTAGTCGCGACGGAAGATTTTCGAGTTCGGGTTGCTGAACAGCTTCTCCCCGGCCGTGCGTCCGATCACGTAGTTGGTACTGTCGCCCATGATCGCCGCCAGCATCAGCAGGCCGCCGAGCAGCACCGGATCCATGCCGCCGCCGGCCGCTACTGCGCCAGCGATGAACAGCAGCGAGTCACCCGGCAGGAATGGCATCACCACCAGACCGGTTTCACAGAAGATCACCAGAAACAGGATGGCGTAGATCCATGGCCCATAGTTGTTCACCAGCAAATCGAGATACACATCGAGATGCAGGATAAGGTCGAGCGGGTTGAAATCCATGGGGGCACCTGTATGACGGCCCGACTCGGCAGGCCTGTGCGGATGACTTCGTGTAAGCCTACAGCGGGGTGTAGTTTTTCTTACAAGCCGGAAAGATCGGGATTATACGGTCTGACCGCTGAAAAGCGCGCCGGTTTTGTAGCGGGGAGTGTCGCGAAGTGAGCAATTGTCAGGGAAGGGGCGGCCGTGGCGAGGGAGCGAACTCCCTCATCACCGAAGCCGTTGGAGTCAGAGCTCGTCGCTGATTGGCAGTACGTAGTTCTTGAACTCGGTGTCTTCCTTGAAGCCGATCGATTCGTAGGTTTTCTGCGCCACTTCGTTGTTCGCGCTGGTCGAGACGCGCATGCGCACGGCTTGGGTTTCCTTGGCCATTTTCTTTGCGGTGCGGATCAGGTTGTCGGCGACCAGTTGCCGGCGCGCATCTTCGGCAACGTAGATATCGTTGAGAATCCACACGCGTTTGAGCGACAGCGACGAAAAGCTCGGATAGAGCTGGCAGAAGCCCATGAGTTTCTTGTCGTCATCGTCGGCCAGGGCCAGATAGATCACCGACTCTTTGCGGCGCAGGCGCTTCTCGAGGAACGCGCGGGAGGAATCCGGGTAAGGCAGGGAGCCGTAGAACTCGCGATATTTGACGAACAAAGGAGTCAGCAAATCCAGATGTTCGAGGGTCGCTTGAATAATCCGCATGATAGGTCTCGTCTTCAAGTGGCTGTCTTCAACTGCTCTGACGGCGATGGGAAACCCGGGCGGCCGTGCGTCGATCCTGCCTGAAAGCAGCGCAGAAAGGCAATGCGGAAACGGTTCAGGCTGGCGGTGGATCGAGCAGGAAGTTGCCTTTCATGTCGACAGCGTCGTCCGCCTCCAATGTGTGCAGCTGAGCTTCATCCTTCAGGTTGACCCCCGACAGCTGGCGCCGACAGGCCTCGCGCATCAGATACAGCAAGCGATGCGCCGCCATGCCGTAGCTCAAACCTTCAAGCCGAACATTGGAAATGCAGTTGCGATACGCGTCGGTGAGGCCGACCTTCGGCGCGTAGGTGAAATACAGCCCGAGGCTGTCCGGTGAACTCAAGCCCGGGCGCTCGCCGATCAGCATCACCACCATTTTCGCCCCGAGCAGCTGGCCGATCTCGTCACCGATGGCGACGCGGCCCTGTTCCACCAGCACCACCGGCGCCACGGACCAGCCGTCGCCGCTCATCTGTTCTTCCAGGCGCGTCAGGAACGGCAGCGTGTGCCGATGCACCGCCAGCGCCGACAGGCCATCCGCGACGACCATCACCAGATCGACGCCGCCCGGGTGTTCGCTGGCGTAATCGCGTAAGACCTGCGCCGATGCATCGCTGAGCTTGCGCCCCAGATCCGGGCGTTGCAGATAGGTGTGTCGGTCCGACGCGGCGCTTTGCAGCGCCAGGGTTTCCCGCCCGCGGTCGCTCAGTTGTGCGCTGATTTCGCTGTGATCGAAGGCCAGATGCACGGCATCACGGGCTTGGGCGTGGGCAAACTGAAAATCCAGCTGCGCCCGCGTCGGCAGACTGGTGCCGGTTCGGCCCAGGGCAATCCGCGCCGGGGTCAGGCGGCGCAGTTCCAGCCAGGGGTTTTGCGGATCGACCGGTGGTTTTTCCATAAGACTTATCCCAAGTGCGCCAAGGCCTGGCGGAAGGCCGGCGGCAGGTTGTTGCCGAAGCGAACCTTGCCGTCCGCCTGGGTGAAGATGCCCATGTTGGCCAGCCATTGCTCGAACTCCGGCGCCGGTTTCAGGCCCAGGGTCTGGCGGGCGTACAAGGCGTCGTGAAACGAAGTGGTCTGGTAATTGAGCATGATGTCGTCGGAGCCGGGGATGCCCATGATGAAGTTGATCCCGGCGACGCCGAGCAACGTCAGCAGGGTATCCATGTCGTCCTGGTCGGCTTCGGCGTGGTTGGTGTAGCAGATGTCGCAGCCCATCGGCACGCCGAGCAGCTTGCCGCAGAAGTGATCTTCAAGGCCGGCGCGGATGATCTGCTTGCCGTTGTAGAGGTACTCCGGGCCGATAAATCCTACGACGGTGTTCACCAGGAATGGCTTGAAATGTCGCGCCACGGCGTAGGCCCGTGTCTCGCAAGTCTGTTGATCGACGCCGTGGTGGGCGTTGGCCGACAGCGGGCTGCCCTGACCGGTTTCGAAATACATCAGGTTCTGCCCGAGGGTGCCGCGCTTGAGACTGAGCCCGGCGTCGTAGCCTTCTTGCAACACGTTGAGGTTGATGCCGAAACTGGCGTTGGCTGCCTCAGTGCCGGCAATCGACTGGAACACCAGATCCAGCGG
The DNA here is from genome assembly GCF_004307585.1 of Pseudomonas sp. Sample_20. NCBI lineage: Bacteria > Pseudomonadati > Pseudomonadota > Gammaproteobacteria > Pseudomonadales > Pseudomonadaceae > Pseudomonas > Pseudomonas sp. Sample_20. The sequence continues at coordinate 29,448 of NZ_RCOA01000062.1, forward strand.
CACGCCACGGTTGATCGCCTCGATCGAAGTGGTGACGTGGGTCAGCACGCAGGCCTGGGTCGGGATGTCGTAGCGCTGGATGATCGCGTCGAGCATTTCCAGCATCGCGCAGATCGAAGCGATGCTGTCGGTGGCCGGGTTGACCCCGATCATCGCATCGCCGTTGCCGTAGAGCAGGCCGTCGAGAATGCTCGCGGCAATGCCGGACGGCTCGTCGGTCGGGTGGTTGGGTTGCAGGCGGGTCGACAGGCGCCCGCGTAAACCGAGGGTGCCGCGAAATTGGGTGACCACGCGGATTTTCTGCGCGACCAGCACCAGATCCTGCACGCGCATGATTTTCGACACGGCGGCGACCATTTCCGGGGTCAGGCCGGGGGCGAGGGCGCGCAGGCTGGTTTCGTCCGCCGCATCACTGAGCAGCCAGTCGCGAAAGCCGCCAACGGTGAGGTGGCTGACCACGGCGAAGGCTTGCTTGTCGTGGGTGTCGATGATCAGCCGGGTGACTTCATCGGCTTCGTAGGGAATCAGCGCTTCTTGCAGGAAGTGGGTGAGCGGGATGTCCGCCAGGGCCATTTGCGCGGCCACCCGTTCGCCGTCGTTGAGCGCGGCGATCTCGGCGAGAAAATCCCCCGAGCGGGCGGGGCTGGCCTTGGCCATGACGTCTTTGAGGCTGTCGAAGCGGTAAGTCTGCGCGCCGACCGTGTGAGCAAAACTGGCCATTCAGCGTTCTCCGTGACGGCGCAGATGCGTCTGCGCCGTGGTTTTCGACAATCAGTGCAAGGCATGTTCAGCTTTTTGAATCGCCGCGAATTCTTCTTCCGGCGTGCCTGCTACCAAGTGATGCCGACTGTAGAAAGCAAAGTAAGCAATTAACACTCCATAGATGATCGCCGCGCCGATCACCACCCGTGGATCGACGAGGAAGCCCGCCACCACGGCGATGCACGCCAATACCAGCGCCACACCCGAGGTGAAAATGCCACCCGGCGTGCGGTACGGCCGGTCCATTTTGGGGCGACGGATGCGCAGGGTGATGTGCGCGGCCATCATCAGCACGTAGGAAATGGTAGCGCCGAACACCGCGACCAGAATCAGCAGGTCGCCCTGGCCGGTCAGCGACAGACCGAAGCCGATGACGCCGGGAATCACCAAGGCCAGCACCGGCGCCTTGCTTTTGTTGGTCTGCGACAGTTTGCGCGGCAGGTAACCGGCCCGCGACAGCGCGAAGATCTGCCGCGAGTAGGCGTAGATGATCGAGAAGAAACTGGCAATCAGTCCAGCCAGACCGACAAGGTTGACGAAGCTGCCCATCCAGGTCGAGCCGCCGTAGGCTTTGCTCAGTGCTTCGACCAGCGGATTACCCGACGTCAGCAGCGAATTCGCACCGGCGCCGCCGGGACCGACGATCAGAATCAGCAGGGCGAACATCAGCAGCACCAGCATTGCCCCGATCAGCCCGCGCGGCAGATCGCGCTTGGGGTTTTTGGTTTCTTCGGCGGCCAGCGGCACGCCTTCGACGGCGAGGAAAAACCAGATCGCATAGGGAATCGCCGCCCATACGCCGACATAGCCGAACGGCAGAAACGGACTGGCACCGACCGCAGTGGTCACCGGGATGTCGAGCAGGTTGGCAACGTCGAAGTGCGGCACCATCGCCACCAGAAACACCCCCAGCGCCAGCGCGGCGACGGCGGTAATGATGAACATCAGCTTGAGCGCTTCGCCGACCCCGAAAATATGGATGGCGATGAAGATGATGTAGAACGCCAGATAGATCATCCAGCCGCCAATGCCGAACAGCGACTCGCAGTAGGCGCCGATGAACACCGCGATGGCAGCGGGGGCGATGGCGTACTCGATGAGGATCGCGGTGCCGGTGAGAAACCCGCCCCACGGTCCGAAAGCACTGCGGGCGAATCCGTAGCCGCCGCCAGCAGTGGGAATCATCGACGACAATTCGGCCAGGGAAAAACACATGCACAGGTACATGGTCGCCATCAGCAGCGTGGCGAGAAACATGCCGCCCCAGCCACCCTGGGCGAGGCCGAAGTTCCAGCCGGCGTAATCGCCGGAAATCACATAAGCGACGCCGAGGCCCACCAGCAGGACCCAGCCGGCGGCGCCTTTTTTCAGTTCGCGTTGTTGGAAATAATCGGTGCCGACTTTTTCGAAGTCGACGGAGGAGCCGGTCGCCGGAGCGCCGGCCGGGGATTCGCTTGGCATAGGGTTCACCATTTTTATTGTTTTATTGGCCCGGCTACAGCCAGGAACCTGATCGTTCCCACGCTCTGCGTGGGAATGCAGCCCGGGACGCTCCGCGTCCCTTCGAAACCGAACGCGGAGCGTCCGTTGAGGCATTCCTTTGCTGCGCGTGGGAACGATCAGCATCGCAGGATCAGAAGAATCCCAACGGATTGATGTCGTAGCTCACCAGCAGGTTCTTGGTCTGCTGATAATGGTCGAGCATCATTTTGTGGGTTTCACGCCCGACGCCGGACTTCTTGTAACCGCCGAATGCGGCATGCGCCGGATAGAGGTGGTAGCAGTTGGTCCACACGCGACCGGCCTTGATCGCCCGGCCCATGCGGTAGGCGCGGTTGATGTCGCGGGTCCACAGGCCGGCGCCGAGGCCGAACTCGGTGTCGTTGGCAATCGCCAGGGCTTCGGCTTCGTCCTTGAAGGTGGTGATGCTCACCACCGGGCCGAAGATTTCTTCCTGGAACACGCGCATCTTGTTGGTGCCCTTGAGCAGGGTCGGCTGGATGTAATAACCGGTGGCCAGGCTGCCCTCGAGTTTTTCCACCTTGCCGCCGGTCAGCAGCTCCGCGCCTTCGCCCTTGGCGATTTCCAGGTACGAGAGGATCTTGTCGAATTGCTGCTCCGACGCTTGGGCGCCGACCATGGTCTCGGTGTCCAGTGGGTCGCCACGTTTGATCTGGCTGACTTTCTTCATCACGGCCTGCATGAATTCGTCGTAGATCGATTCCTGCACCAGCGCGCGGGAAGGGCAGGTGCACACTTCGCCCTGGTTGAAGAACGCCAGCACCAGACCTTCAGCAGCCTTTTCGATGAAGCTCGGCTCGGCCTGCATGATGTCTTCGAAGAAGATGTTCGGCGACTTGCCGCCCAGTTCCACGGTGGATGGAATGATGTTTTCCGCCGCGCATTTCATGATGTGCGAGCCGACCGGGGTCGAGCCGGTGAAGGCAATTTTGGCGATGCGCTTGCTGGTCGCCAAGGCTTCGCCGGCCTCTTTACCGAAACCTTGCACGACGTTGAGCACGCCCGGCGGCAGCAGGTCGCCGATCAGTTCCATCAGCACGCAGATGCCCAGCGGGGTTTGCTCGGCAGGCTTGAGCACCACGCAGTTACCGGCGGCCAGCGCTGGCGCAAGTTTCCACGCGGCCATCAGCAGCGGGAAGTTCCACGGAATGATCTGGCCGACCACGCCCAGCGGTTCATGAATGTGGTAAGCCACGGTGTTGCCGTCGATTTCCGCAGCGCTGCCTTCCTGAGCGCGCAGGCAACCGGCGAAATAACGGAAATGGTCAGCGGCCAGGGGGATGTCGGCGTTGAGGGTTTCGCGGATGGCTTTGCCGTTGTCCCAGGTTTCGGTGATCGCCAGCAGTTCGAGGTTTTCTTCGATGCGGTCGGCAATTTTCAGCAGGATCAGTGAGCGCGCCTGCACGGAAGTGGCGCCCCACGCATCGGCGGCGGCGTGGGCAGCGTCCAGCGCCTTGTCGATGTCTTCGGCGGTGGAGCGGGGGAATTCGGCGATTGGCTGGCCATTGACTGGCGAGGTATTGGTGAAGTACTGACCTTTGACCGGCGCGACGAACTCGCCGCCGATGTAGTTGCCGTACTTGCTCTTGAACGAGACTTTGGCGCCGTCAGTACCGGGGTGGGCGTAACGCATGATGATGTTCTCCTTGGCTTTGTACTTATTAGAGAAACGCGCAAGTGCGCTTGCTATAAGCGTAGAGCAAGGCTCGGGCCACTGCCGTGCAGGTCAGGCAAATCAAGGGCTTGGCCGGTTTGTCTCGGACGAGTGGAGTGGTGCTGTGACGGTATCGGTACAGCACGGGTGACAGTTTGTACCGCTTGCGGCACAGCCCGTGACCGGGCGGTCTTGCCAGCATTGCATTGCCGGAGCCGCTGGAGGATGCTGGGCGTCACCTCATGCTTTGGGCCATCGCGCCCCGGGGAGAACAATAAGAAATGCACGACAACCATTTGAGTCGCCATGCCCGCCAGGTTCTCACCGTCACCCAGGGCAAACCGCACCTGCACGGCCCCGGCGCCGATCCATCGATCGCCCGTTCGTGGCTGCGTTGCCTTGAGGACTACCACCTCGATCCTTCTGTGACCATGGCGCCGACCGTGCTCGAGCATGGCCGAGTGCTGGAAAGTCGCGAACGTCTGCAACAAGTGCTGCAAATCGCCGGCACCGAGATGAGCAGCCTGCATCAGCAACTCTCCGGTGCCGGCCATGCGGTGCTGCTGACTGACGCGCGCGGTGTGATCCTCAATTGCGTCACCGCGCCGGCCGAACGGAAGATTTTCGAGCGCGCCGGGCTCTGGCTCGGCGCCGACTGGAGCGAAGCCTGCGAAGGCACCAACGGCATCGGCACCTGCCTGGTCGAGCGTCAGGCGCTGACCATTCACCAGGACGAACACTTTCGCGGCCGCCACACCGGGCTGACCTGTTCGGCGAGCCCGGTGTTCGATCCCCATGGTGAATTGCTGGCGGTACTCGATGTGTCTTCGGCGCGGCCGGACGTCTCGCGGCAGAGCCAGTTCCACACCATGGCGCTGGTCAATCTGTCGGCGAAGATGATTGAGAGCTGCTACTTCCTGCGCTGTTTCGACAATCAGTGGTTGCTGCGCTTTCATCTGCAGGCCGAGTCCGTCGGCCTGTTCAGCGAAGGGCTGCTGGCGTTTGACGGCGAAGGGCGGATCAGCGCAGTCAACCAGAGCGCGCTGAACCTGCTCGGGCATATTCGCGGTGGTTTGCTCGGTAAACCGGTGGAAGCGTTTTTCGATTGTTCGCTGGATGACCTGCTCGGGCGGGCGAGCGCCAACGCCAGTGCCAGTTGGCCACTGCGCACCCGTGATGGCCGGCATCTGTTTGCCGTGTTGCGCGGCGAATCGCGCAAGCCGACAGCCATTGTTCCAGCGCCAATCGCTACTCCAGCGCCACGCCTGTCCGGCATCTGCCTCGGCGATGAAGCGTTGCAGGCGGAATTTCGCAAAGCCCTGCGCGTGTTCGAGCGCGACGTGCCGCTGTTGATCAACGGCGAAACCGGCTCGGGCAAGGAGGCGTTCGCCAAGGCTGTGCACCAGGCCAGCCAGCGCTGCGGCAATGCCTTCGTCGCACTCAATTGCGCGGCCATTCCGGAAAGCCTGATCGAGAGCGAACTGTTCGGCTATCGCGGCGGCAGCTTCACCGGCGCACGCAAGGACGGCATGCGCGGCAAGCTGCAACAGGCCGATGGCGGCACCTTGTTCCTCGACGAAATCGGCGACATGCCACTGGCGTTGCAAACGCGTTTGCTGCGTGTGCTGGAAGATCGGCAAGTGGTGCCGATTGGCGGTGAACCGCAAGCGGTGGACGTGCGCATCATCAGTGCGACGCACCGCAATTTGCTCGAACGAGTCGAGGACGGCAGTTTCCGTGAAGACCTGTATTACCGCTTGAACGGGCTGGAAGTGGCGTTGCCGGCGTTGCGCGAGCGCAGTGATAAATCGCAGTTGCTGGATTTTCTCCTGGCCGAGGAGGCAGGGGGCGAAACAATTCTGATCGACGAAGCGGCGCGGCAGGCGTTGTTGGCATTCAACTGGCCGGGCAATGTGCGGCAGTTGCGCAATGTCCTGCGCACGCTGGCGGCGTTGTGTGATGGCGGGCGGGTCGGCGTTGAGGATTTGCCGGTGATGATTCGGCAGGCGCGGCCGGCGGTGGTGGTGGCGCAGATTGTCGCGCAGCCATTGGACGACGCTGAGCGTGTCGCATTGCTCAATGCGCTTGAGCAGACGCGCTGGCATATGACCCATACCGCTGAACAGTTGGGCGTCAGCCGCAATACGCTGTACAGAAAGCTTCGCAAGCACGGCATCGCCCGCTCTGCCTGACGACCTGATCGTTCCCACGCTCCGCGTGGTAACGCCTCCCCGGACGCTCCGCGTCCGCTTTGGGACGCAGAGCGTCCCGTGCTGCATTCCCACGCAGAGCGTGGGAACGATCAGGTCGAACAGGCCCGCCCCTCAGCTAAAGAGTGCCATTTCCCCCTCCCTACGCTAACCTGCGGCCATGTTTTACGAGGTCGACTATGCACATTCATATTCTGGGTATCTGCGGGACTTTCATGGGCTCGATGGCGGTGTTGGCCAAAGAGCTGGGCCATCACGTCACCGGCTCCGACGCCAACGTCTATCCGCCGATGAGCACGCAGCTCGAGGCCCAGGGCATTCAGCTGACGCAGGGTTATGACCCTGCACAGCTCGATCCGGCGCCGGATCTGGTGGTGATCGGTAATGCCATGTCCCGTGGCAACCCGGCGGTGGAATATGTGCTGAACAAAGGCCTGCCGTACGTCTCCGGCCCGCAGTGGCTGGCTGACCACGTGCTGCAAGGTCGCTGGGTATTGGCCGTGGCCGGTACGCACGGCAAGACCACCACCAGCAGCATGCTCGCCTGGGTGCTGGAGCATGCCGGCATGAGCCCGGGTTTCCTCATCGGCGGCGTGCCGCAGAATTTTTCGGTATCGGCGCGCCTGGGCGGTACGCCGTTTTTTGTGATCGAGGCTGACGAATACGACAGCGCGTTCTTCGACAAGCGCTCGAAGTTCGTCCACTACCGTCCGCGCACGGCGATCCTGAATAACCTTGAGTTCGATCACGCCGACATCTTCCCTGATCTGCCGGCCATCGAACGTCAGTTCCACCACTTGGTGCGCACCATCCCGAGCGAAGGTCTGGTCATCCACCCGACCACCGAGCCAGCGTTGCAGCGCGTGATCGAGATGGGTTGCTGGACCCCGGTGCAAACCACCGGTGCCGGCGGTCAGTGGCAGGTCAAGCTGCTCAGCGAGGACGGCTCGGCGTTCGAAGTGATGTTCGAAGGCGTGTCCCAGGGCTCCGTCGAGTGGGAATTGACCGGTCAACACAACGTTGCCAACGCCCTGGCTGCTCTGGCCGCAGCGCGTCACGTTGGCGTGGTGCCATCGATGGGCATCGCCGGGTTGAGCGCGTTCAAGAACGTCAAGCGGCGTATGGAGAAAGTCGCCGAGGTGCGCGGCATCACCATTTACGACGACTTTGCCCATCACCCGACCGCCATTGCTACCACCCTCGACGGCCTGCGCAAACGCATCGGCGACGCGCCGCTGATTGCGATCATCGAGCCGCGCTCCAATTCGATGAAGCTCGGCGCCCACCGTGACGGTCTGCCGGACAGCGTGGTCGATGCCGATCAGGTGATCTGGTACGCCCCGGCCAACCTCGGCTGGGACCTCGGCGCCACCGCAGCGTTATGCACCGTGCCGTCAATCGTCAGCGATTCGCTGGAAGGCATCATCGAACGCGTGAAGAGCCAGGCGCAGCCCGGTACTCACGTGGTGATCATGAGCAACGGCGGCTTCGGCGGCCTGCACGGCAAGCTTGCCGAGGCACTGCAATGAACAGTTTTTCCCAGGCCGGTGGCCCGGAACGCATCACCCTGGCGATGACCGGTGCTTCGGGCGCGCAGTACGGTTTGCGCCTGCTCGATTGCCTGGTGCGCGAGGATCGCGAAGTGCACTTCCTGATCTCCAAGGCTGCGCAACTGGTAATGGCCACCGAGACCGATGTGTCCCTGCCGAACAAACCGCAGATGATGCAGGCCTTTCTGACCGAATACACCGGCGCCGCTGCCGGGCAGATTCGCGTGTATGGCAAGGAAGACTGGATGTCGCCGGTAGCCTCCGGCTCCGGCGCGCCGGCAGCCATGGTCGTGGTGCCGTGTTCGACCGGCACGCTGTCGGCGATTGCCACCGGTGCCTGCAACAACCTGATCGAGCGCGCGGCGGACGTCACCCTGAAAGAGCGCCGTCAGTTGATTCTGGTGCCGCGCGAGGCGCCGTACTCGAGCATTCATCTGGAGCACATGCTCAAACTGTCGAATATGGGCGTGACGATTCTGCCGGCCTCGCCGGGCTTCTATCACCAGCCGCAGACCATCGATGACCTGATCGACTTCGTTGTGGCGCGGATCCTCAATCTGCTCGGCATCCCGCAGGACATGCTGCCGCGTTGGGGCGAGCATCACCTGAGCAGCGATGAATAAGCTGCTGGTGCTTGTGCTGGCGCTGCAATTGGCTGGATGCGCTACCGTGCGCACGCTGGATGCAGCCAAACCCGGCGCACCGGTGGTGTACGCCGGGACGCGCCTGGATTTGTATGCGTTGAACGGCGGCTGCTGTGCGATGGACCGGTTCGGTGCCGAAGCGCCGAGCTATCCGGGCGTGGACCTGCCGGCCAGCGCGTTGCTCGACACGCTGTTGTTGCCGTTGTCGTTGCTCACCGTGATTGGCGTAGGTTTTCAAGCGACTGGTGGATTGTAGCGACTGATCGTTCCCACGCTCTGCGTGGTAACGCATCCTGTGACGCTCCGCGTCACGCTTTTTAGGACGCAGAGCGTCCATGGCTGCATTCCCACGCAGAGCGCGGGGACGATCATCACCACAAAGTCCCGGCATTATTTGCCTAACTTGCGCAGCTCATCCGATTCGATCACCCGCACCCCATCCTGTTCTTCCAGCGCCAGGCGCCACATCGCTCGCGCCAACTGGCACGCTTCGATGCCGTGGTATTTGCCCGGAATCAGCTTCGACAACGGCCCGGCCAGTTGCTCGACCAGACGCGGTTCGGTGCGTTCGCCGAGTAACAGCGAAGGTCGGCAGATGGTCAGCTGCGGCCAGTTCTGCGCGCGCAGGGCCTGTTCCATTTCACCCTTGACCCGGTTGTAGAACACCGAGGAATTCGGATCGGCGCCAATCGCACTGATCACGATCAGGTGCCGTGCGCCCATCTCCCGGGCGCGCTTGGCAAACGCCACGACCATGTCCAGATCCACCGCGCGAAAGGCTTCTTCGGAACCTGCCTGTTTGATCGTCGTGCCGAGGCAGCAGTAGGCGATATCGACCCGGCCACTGAGCTGCGGCAGAAACGCCTGCGGGTCGCCGACCGGGTTTTCCAGATGCGGATGCTCGGCCAGCGGCCGGCGTGAAGGGGCGAGGACACGGGTAATCGTTGGCTCGTTGAGCAAACGGTCGAGCAGATGTTCACCGGTCAGTCCGGTGGCTCCGGCAAGCAATACGTGCTGAGGCGTCAAGTACATAGTGTCTCTCCCTTGATACTGTTCAGCTTAGTTGCCTTTTTTCGCCGCGTCGTTCAATGCGCTGCTTTGCAACGCTTTGCGCGCCTGCTGTTTACGCAGCAGCTGCCAGTGCGACAGCACGGTTTTCGGTGCCCAGATCTGCGGCTCCGAGGCTTCGAAGCCGTCGGCCAGCTCACGTTCGGCAACGGTCGCCTTGGCCAGTTTGAATGCCTGCTCAAGGTCGTCAGTCTGGTTCAGTGCCTGGGCAAACAGCGCATCGCCGAAATAAGTGAAGTTGGCTTCTTCCGAGCAACCGAACGACACCCGATCGGCGCGCGAGGCGGTCATGATCAGCGTGCGTTCGTCTTTCAGCGCCGGGATGAAACCGCCGGAATAGCACGAGGAAATCACGATGACCTTGTCGCGATGCTTCAGCGGCGCGAGCACGGCGGCGAGTTCATCGGCCGGCAGATCGGCCAGTTCCATGCGCGGCTGATCGAGCACCAGTTCATGCTCGGCGGTGCCGTGGCTGGTCAGATAAATGAACAGCAGATCTTCCGGCCCGCTGCGTTCGGCAAGGGCTTGCGCGGCGCGGCGCAGATTTTCGCGGGTGGCCATCGGCCGGTCGCCGAGATGATCGCGATGATTGACCAGACGGATCTGGCCGAAGGCGCCGAAGCGCGTGTTGAGCATGTTGGCGACGTAGTCTGATTCACGCAGGAACACGCTTTGCTTGCCGTCGCCGCCAAGGGTCAGGGTGTACAACTCGACTGCCGGAGTCGAAGCGGGAATCGCCGCCAGTGCGTCCTTCAGCAACCGGCCTTGGGCGAGCAAACCGAGTTCGAGGGTGTCGGGGAGCAATTTGCCGTCGGCGTCGCGCACGCGTTGGCCGTTGATCCAGGTGCCACTGAGCACGCTGCCATCGGTCAGCACCAGAGTGCCGCGTCCTGAATAGCTGTCGTTGTCGAAGCCGCCGATGTAGAAGCTGCCATCGGCCAGGTTCAAACGGCCCTGACCGGTGAAGCGCCAGTCATTGAACACACCGATGTAATGGCTGCCGTCAGCGCCGATCAGTTCGCCCTTGCCGGTCAGCGCGCCTTCCTTGAACTGGCCAAGCCAGACGTCGCCGTCGGCGTTCTCGTAGCGGCCCTTGCCGTGCAGTTGATTGTTCTTGAAACCGCCGACGTAGATATCGCCGTCGGCGCTGTTGTAAGTGCCGTTGCCTTCCAGTTGGCCGTTGACGAAATGCCCGCTGAACGAATTGCCGCTGGCATCGCCGCGCTGGCCTTCGCCGTTGGGTTTGCCGTGGGCGAACTGGCCTTGATAGGAGCTGCCGTCGTCCATTTCCAGACGGCCGAGGCCGGAATACTGGTCAGCCTTGAACTCGCCGCGATAGGTCATGCCGTTTTCTTTCAGCGTGCCTTCGCCATCGCGCCGGCCCTGCTTGAAACCACCGGTGTAACTGCTGGCATTGGTGCTCAGGCTGCCCTGACCATCGAACAGCCCTTGCTGGAACTGGCCGCGATAGACCTCGCCGTTGCTGCCATGCCATTCGCCTTGCCCGTGCCACTGACCCTTGTCGAACTCCCCGGCGTACCAGCTGCCGTTGGGGTAGTCGACGCGGCCCTGACCTTGCAGCAAGCCGTCGACCAAGTCACCGCGATAGCGTCCGCCATCGGGCAGGCGCGCATCCGGCGGCAACAGCGATTCGCCGTCGCCGCAAGCGGTGAGCATCAGGGTCAGGGCAAGGGGTGCAAGTCGAGCGATTGAGCGCATAGCGGGATCCGGGCAATTAGGCGACCGAGTATGCCGCAGCTATGCGTCGCATATATACAGACGTGACGCGAAACAGCGTGCGCTGCTTCGCATCCGGGATGATCAGACGAAGCAGAGTGACAGCGGCTCGGCAATGTAGGCCGGTTTGTCCGAGCCTTCTATCTCCAGTGTCGCGGTAGCCTTGAGCAACCACTGGCCGGGTTTTTTCTCGGTGACTTCGACCATGTCGACCTTCAGTCGGACTTTCGAGTTGACCTTGACCGGCTGGATGAAACGCACGCTGTCCAGGCCATAGTTGACGACCATCTTCACGCCTTCGGGCAGCACGAGGATGTCTTCCATCAGTTTTGGCATCAGCGACAGCGACAGGAAACCATGGGCAATCGTGCTGCCAAACGGCGTTTGCGCAGCCTTGACCGGATCGACGTGAATGAACTGAAAATCACCGGTGGCTTCGGCGAACAGGTTGATGCGCTCCTGATCGATGGTGAGCCATTCGGAACGTCCAAGTTCCTTGCCGACATAATCTTTGAGCTCTGCAACGGGAACATAGGGCATTGAGACTCTCCTTGGGTTCATCGGTTTTATAGTTTTTCAGGGGGCGGATTTGACCGGCCTGCGAACCACTGTAGATCATCATGGCGATTTGCTCAGGTCAACCGACCATGCTTTTGGCGAATGCCGGTCCATAGCGCTGGCATGCTTATAATGCCGAGCCCCTGCTGGCTGAAAATGTAAGACGGAGATGTCGGATGTTGTTACGTGGCCTGACCCTGCTGGTGCTGTTCCAATTGCTCGGCACCGCGCTCAATCATTTGCTGTTGCCGATATTGCCGGGGCCGATCATCGGGCTGCTGCTGTTGCTGGTGTTCCTGATCATTCGCGGTGAAGTCGGCGAGCCGCTGAATCAGGCAGCGGGCAGCCTGCTGCGTTATCTGCCGTTGCTGCTGGTGCCGCCGGCGGTGGGCGTGATGGTGTATGCCACGGCGATTGCTGCGGATTTCTGGGCGATTGTCGGCGCGCTGGTGGTCTCGCTGATCCTGTCGATGGCGTTTGCCGGCGTGCTCATGCAGCGGCTGGTCAAACGTCACGCGCCGCCGGCGGAGGAGTCCTGATGCTGTTTGACTGGCAAGGCGCGTGGGCGTCGGTGATTCATCATCCGCTGTTCGGCATCGGCATCACCCTCGGCGCCTATCAACTGGTGCTGGCGGCGTTCGAGAAAACCCGCTGGATCTTTCTGCAACCGGTGCTGGTCTCCATGTTGTTGGTGATCGGTGTGCTGGTCGGCTGCGGCCTGACTTACGCGGAGTACCGCAAGAGCACCGAGATCCTCAGCATCCTGCTGGGGCCGGCCACGGTGGCGCTGGCGGTGCCGCTGTATTTGAATCTGCGGCGCATCCGCCAATTGTTCTGGCCGATTTTTACTACGCTGGTGATAGGCGGGGTGGTCGCAACGGGCATGGGCGTGGCGCTGGGCTGGTGGTTCGGTGCCGATCACATGATCCTGATGACCATGGCGCCGAAATCGGTGACCTCGCCGATCGCCATGCTGGTCGCCGAGCAGATCGGCGGCGTGGCGGCGCTGGCCGCGGTGTTCGTGCTGATCACCGGGGTGATTGGCGCGATCTTCGGCCCGGCGCTGCTGACCCGCCTCGGCGTGCACAGCCCCGAAGCGCGCGGCATGGCGCTGGGCATGACCGCGCATGCGGTCGGCACGGCGGTGGCGATGCAGGAAAACGACGAGTGCGGCGCGTTCGCCGCGCTGGCAATGAGTCTGATGGGCGTGGCCACGGCGGTGTTCCTGCCGTTGGCGGTGTCGATGGTGGTGTAAGGATATGTCTATGAGTCTGCCGCTTTTCCCGCTGAACACGGTGCTGTTCCCCGGCTGCAACCTCGATCTGCAGATCTTCGAGGCGCGCTACCTCGACATGATCGGCCGCTGCATGAAGCAGGGCGTCGGTTTCGGTGTGGTGTGCATCCTTGAGGGCAGCGAAGTCGGTGTGGCACCAGAAGGTTTCGCAATGGTCGGTTGCGAGGCGCGGATCACCGATTTCGAGCAACAGGACAACGGCTTGCTCGGCATTCGCGTGCATGGCGGACGGCGCTTCACTGTGCTGCGCACCGAAGTGCAGCGCGATCAACTGATTCTGGCCGAAGTCGAGTGGCTCGATGACGAGCCCGAGCAACCGTTGCAGGACGAGGACGCCGACCTGGTCGCGCTGCTCAAGGCGCTGGCCGAACACCCGATGGTCGAGGCGTTGAACATGGGCACCGAAGCCGCCGGGCAACAGGCGCTGGCCAATCAGCTTGCCTATCTGTTGCCTTTTGCCGAAGAGGACAAGATCGATCTGCTGCAACTCGACGACCCACAGCAACGGCTGGATGCGATCCAGGCATTACTCGATGAACTGCAGGGCGAACTGTTCGCCTAGTTTCACTTTGAATCAACTCAAGCTGCCTGCCAGTATTGTTTCGCTTTTGTCTTTGTCTTAATTTCAAGTTGCTCGCAGGATGCGAACAACTTGAAAACAACAAGGATAAATCATGACTTTATATGAAGATGAACGGGCATTCTGGGACGATATTGCTGGCAAGTATATCTTGAAGCATGCCGGTACTGATCATAACGTTGGCCATGTCATTGAGGCGGCAGCGATTTATGCGGATCGCATGGTAATGGCCCGGCGGAAACGAAAAACCGAAAACATTCCGGATGGCGATGTTCTGCGGATGTCGGCAACAGCCACAGTCGCTATCTGATCCTTTTCCTTTTTCAACTTTTCTGTCGCTGTCTTGAACATGGCGGCAGAGTGTTTACCAATGGGTAGTTCTATGTCTTTGGCAAAAGTAAACAATGAAAGCTTCAGTGCCAATCTTTATCTGGACGGTCTTCCGGTAGTTCTTAATCAGCAACGCCTGCAACAGACCCTGCGCCACAAGCGCATAACTCAAGGCGAAAAACTCGATGCTGAAGTGGGGTTGGCCGACTCGCGGACATCCGCCCTTATCACCTTGGCTGACAATGAGGACGATGCTCCATTGCTGTTGAGGTTTGTTCCTGAAGGTAACTGTTACGCAATTCAAGTGATACATCCGGGCGTGTTTGACGGTGCGCGATTATTCATCGAAGACAAGACACATAATTTGCTGGTCAGCACCAGCGCTCCGGCACAACTTTATTCAATCAGTACCTACGGCGTGGCCAAGGCTTCTTTAAGCAATATCGCATCCGGCCCGGCTTATATCGAATTGAACAGCGAGCCGAAAGATAAACCGCTGTATCGTCAGGTAAGCGATGGCATGAGCAAATTCCTCGACGCGAACCCCAACGGGACAGGGCATAACGCCTTCAATCCAAAACCGGCACGGTTTGTGATCAGCGTGCTCAAATAGCGCAACGCCGCAATTGAAGGACAGACGCCATTCGTTATCGAATGGCGTCTGGATTTCACGGCCGATGATGTTCAGCAACGGGCCAGACTATATCGTTGGAACATCCTTTCCTGCCCTTGGGCAGCCTCACTATGGGGCCCTTGGAGGCAGTTACGCGATCGATCAACTGATCGTATGAATTGTTGTGATTGCCCCCCGTCCGTTCACTGGGCAATCTGGCGCGCCAGGCTTTGATCAGATCGTGGTACGCCACCATCACTGTCTGCCCTGCGGCCGATCCGTCGTCGTTGGCGATGTCTGCGAACTTGCGCCCCTTGTATTCTTTCAGACCGTCTGCATCGGGGCGTAAAGTCCCGTCGATGTCTTGCAGGTAAGGCTCCAGCGGCGACATGGCAGACCGCTGAGTGCAAGTGCCGGAATGGAGGTCAGGTCCATCCCGGCACGTTGTTGAAACCGGCAGCGCGCGGTCAGTTGATGTTGACGGGGATGAACAGGTCTTCGCGTTTGACGCGTGTCTGCCGGTCAGTCAGCAGGCTCCAGTGGCGGTTTACCGAGTTGTAAACCAGCGTGCCCACTGTGTCGGGCTGGTAGCCGATGTGAGTCACGTAGACCCGCGCTGCCAACTCGTTGCGCTGCCGGTGTTGCTCGATATCGGCCAACAGCGCATCGACGCTGGCGTAGCCTTGGGCATTGATCACGTACAGCTGCAAGATCTCGAACAGCAGCGAGACTTGATAAAGATTGCCGGCGGTGGTCGCCACGCTGACCGATTCCACCGGTGTGTCATCGCCGATATCCGGCAATTGGACAGTCACGCTGGCGATGCGCAAGCGGTTGTCCTGCAATTGGATTTCGTCGCGAGTGACGGTTTCGTCCATTGTCCTGGTGTACAGATTCCAGCTTGAGGCGTTGGCCGTTTTTGCCGCAGCCCCAGGTGTGGCCAGGCGCACGATGCAGTTGCTGGCCAGGTAGATGTCGTACGTGGCGCTATGACCCTCAAGCAGATAAATGCCGGTATGCGCCCGGGATTCGATGACGATTTTGCTGGGTCGATCGGTCAGCAGCGGCTTCTCACTGATGGTGGGCCGGGTGAACGGGTATTTGCCGTTGCGCCGTTTCAGCCAGCTTCGAGTGCTGACCAGTCGTGCGCCGGGGTTGTTGGCGTCCGCTTCGTAGTCCAGGTGCGGCAGTTGCAGGCGATAGGACACTCCGTCCCGCATGACCACAACGATGTCTTGCGCCAATTGCGGCGTGGTGACTTTGAGGCTGTTGCGCCCGCTGTACCCGGTGGCGGCAGCGATCGGTTGAATCACGCCCTTGAATGCCAGCACTTTTGCCGGCAACCGCAGCGACAGGCAGAAGTCTTTGTAGGTCAGGTGAGTATTGCCCGAAACGCCTTTGCGCACCTGGACGGCATAGCTGAGCTCGACGTCGATGATTTCGTCGTCGCCGTAGTCCAGAAAAACGCTGCGCGGCCTGGTGCCGCTGCGTGCGATGACGAATTCGACCTCGCGCTGCGTACGGGTGACAAAATGCCGGCCCAGGCTCTGATCGTCGATCGTCACCGTACCGCCATTGACGATCGCCGGGGCAGGTGCGGGCTGACCAATGACGGTCACGGCGACATCAATGTCCTGACTCAGCGCTGGACCTGGTTCCTGAGGGAGCTGAGCCAGCAGTTCGTAGCCATCCTGGGTGCGGAACAGCCATCGATCGTTATGCAGCCGACGCTGGCCGTCGACCATTCGATAGACGTTTTCCAGGGTCAGCACATGGTCTGGGTCGTCGCCGTCCTTGCCGCGCAAGGAATTGATCACCAGCGAGGTGCCGATGATCTGCCAGCGCTGAATCACCGCGTGCGGCCAGCCCAACTCGATCACGCTCGAATGCGCGCTGTCCTCGGTAATTGTCGTGCGTGCGTTGGTGTGAGCGATGTAATAGCGATCGACGCCGCTACCGCCGTCCACGTGACATTCGAGGCCATAGATGGCAATCGTGTCGTTGCCGGCACCGGCGCTGACGCGATCATGGCCATGGGCGGAGATCTGGTTGGCCTCGGTATTGCCGATGACGTGGCTGCTGCCTTTGCGCAGCGTCGAAACGTTCTCGAACGATGTCAGGTGCGCGACTTCAATGCCTGGGCCTTCCGGGTCCAGACCACGCAGCGTGACCTTGCCGCTCGGCAGGTCAATCCGATGGCCGATGTATCGTGTATCAGTGGCCGGCCGCTGGCCTTCAAACGCAAACATATCGCTACCGTCGCCGCCATCCAGCACATTGATGTGCGGCGGTTTGGTCAGCCGATCCAGTTCCTCGTCAGCGACCTGCTGATAGAACGCATCGTTTTTGTCGCCACCGCTGAGCGCCTTGTGTCCCTGGCGGTAGGTAAACAGGTTGGGCTGCGCCTTGACGCCAGCGACACGGTCATTGCCATCGCCCAGGCGCCAGAACACGCCTTTGCCTTCGCCTGCACTGCCGTTGACAACGCCCTTGAGGTTGTCGGGTAATCCATGGCTTGCATCGATGATATCGTCGCCGCCGACGATCACCGCCTGGCTGTCGAGTCTGAACGGCAGCTGCCCGACGCTTTCGTCCCACTGGTAACGCCATAGTTCGACAGGGCGCAATTCGGCGCGAAACGCGCCATTGACCACTTGGGCGATGGAGTCGCTGTAAGCGCCGGCAAGCATGTCTTTGGCCGACAGTTCGAGCTGTTTTTCGTAGTCACTGGAAAGCCTGGACAGCTTGAAGCGATCCATCACTTCGGCGTCCAGCTCCTTGCCGGTAAAAGCGAACCATCCCGAGCGCAGACGCTCGAGTGTTGTCAGTTCGATGTAATCATCGATCTGGTCGACGACCCTGGCGGCTTGATAGATCAATGAACCGGAGATGAGCAGTGCGGCAGCCGCGAGGCCGAGCGGGCCGGCAACACTGCCGAAACCGGCCAGCGCGGCGACGCCCAGCACCAGGCTGATGCCAGCGCCCGCTACACTCAGGGCAGCGCTGAAATAATGGTCCTGAGCTTCTTTGCCCGATGACGCGGCGGCGGCGTTGAACGATTTGATCGCGTCGACGATGTCGAACGGCAAGGTAATCGCGCTGGCGAACAGTCCAGCGCCACGGCTCATGTATTTGCCGATCGAGGTCAGCGCAAAACCCCTCAGTACATTGCTGCCCTGAGTCAGCATCGCCTGGCCGGTTCTGGCCAGACCCCGCTCAATGATCAGCGAGCCGAGTTCTGCGGCGATGGATCCGCCGTAGTAGAGCATTTCCAGCGCCTCGCCTTTTTTGATCGCATCGGTCAGGGCCATGTAGCCGCTGTAGATGCCGAAGGCTTGCATGCCGACTCCTGCGCCGCTCATCAAATAGCTTTTGGTCTTGTTGATCCAGCCCGGCGCGTGTTCAAACGCGTCCGCCCGGTGGATTTCCAGCTTTTGCGCAGCCTTGCCCAATTTGTTGAGACGATCCAAGGCGCTGCCCGAAACCAGCGGCGTATCACTGACGAACAATGGGCCGGCATCGACCGAGCGCTTGCAGGCAATCTCATAGAACAGCAGTGCCGCCATGTCATTGTCGGGAAAGTCCACGGCTTGCAAGCGGGACTGCACCTTTGCGGACTCGAAATGGAGTCCGTCCAGAAAAGCCTGATCCACGCGCTTAATGTTGGCATTCGCCGGACTGACAGGTTGACCGTCTACGGTCGCCCCCAGCGCTTGCAACTCGACCCGACTGATCACGACCTCGCCGATACGCAGTGGGCCCAGGTGTTTGTCGATTGCCTTGAGAGTCTGGCGAAGGGATGGGGGGCTGTCAGGCACCTCGCCTGGCACGTCCGCTCGATCGGGCATGGGTGTGGACGGCGTATGGGCATTGGCCGAGGCGTCTATGGGGGTAACTTGAAGCGCGCGCACGTGGGCGACATGAGCCGCGGGAACGATGAGTTTCGACACGTATTAATCCTTTAATGGTGTGCATGAGGAGCCGGTTTCCCTGGCGGCTTTACTTGAGCATTTGAAGTTCGGGCCAGGCGATGTCATGGCCAAACTCGTCCTTTTTGCCTGAGAGCCTGAGTATCGGCAGGCCCGCCGTCTCCACCTGGTCGATCAACTGGTCGTATTCGAACCGGTTAAAGTGCCCGGCATGGGTGGCCGCTTCGATGCGATCAGCGTTTGCGCCAGCCTGCTCTTTGATGTCTTCGACCCTGGCGCCCTTGGTCAGGTCTGTGTTCAGTAACCAGACACGCTCGGCTGAAACGCCGCTGCGCGTGACCGAGATCAGCCCTTCGAGATCGTCGGAGGGGAACCAGGTCGGCGGGGTGTCGCGCGCAGCGGAATTGAACATCATGTTTTCTTCGTGGGGGACGACCTCCAGATCGCGCGTGTCGAGCGCGTAGAGAAACATTTCCGTCTGCCGCGTGCGCGTGGACCGGTAGCCGCGCTCGTGATCCCATGCCACAGGGCTGTCAGGATCCGACCAGTCTGACGAGGACTCACTCGGTGTATCACTGGCGTCGCTTGCGCCGCTTTCCGAACCGCTGTCGCCCGTGTCGCGTCCCGGGTATTTATGGGTCTGGCTGTTGAAACGCAGGTATTCGGGATCGGGGGTGCGGGCATATCCCTGTCCTGCCTGGAGACTGAACGTCGCGCTGATCGGCTTGTGCGTGGTCGCGCCGGGTTCGTGGTGATAGCGCGGCAGCATGGTGCCGTCGTTCGCCAGCTCGAACGGCGTGCGCTCGTCACCGCGAAACAGCGCCTGAATGTCCGTGCGGTACAGGCAGTTGTTCTTGTTGCGCAGATAACCGAGCTGTTTCAACAGCGCTTCGCGCACCTCGGGGGTCAGGCTGTTTTCTGCGTCGTACCAATCGTGGCGGGCATTGCGCTTGAGGTTGAGCTGCTCGAGCGCATCGGCGGCAAACTGGTCGAAGCGTTGCGGGTTGCTGACGTCCTCCAGCAAGCGCTTGTGCGCCAGTGCCCACGCCGGAAGCGTCAGATGGCTGGCCATTTCCTGCTGCAAGCGCGACAGTTGCCTGGGCAGCAGATTGAACGATTGCAGAAAGGCTTCGCGCTCGGCAAAGCCCATCTGCGGGTGCAGCCAGCGCAACGAGTCGCGCAGCAGATCGGTTCGCGGATTTTCCGTGGTTGTGGGGTGTGCCCACTGTGGCGGCGTGCCGGTAGCCTGGGCTTCGACACGAAAGCGCGCGATGTCCTCGCCGTGTAGCCCATATAGCTGCCATATCTCGTGATCGGTCCACTGTTTGAGGTGGAGCGGCGACGCTGCGAATCCACCCGCCGGAGGATCAACCGCTATGTAATTGCCATATGAATCCCGGAAGGCGAACAGCATGTCGTCTTTGCGTGAGCCAAATAGCGGATTCATTTCGTAATAACCCTGAGCATCCGGCGAACGCCAGGATGGGCTGTAATGACTTTGATTGATGGGTGTTGTGACTGGGGCGAGGCGCGGTCGCTTTGGCGCGGGTTGTTCGGTCAGGCGCCAGGTGGGGCTGTCTGCGTTTTTGTACAGGCGCGGTCCGGAGGGAACGCGCTCGGTGAGTAACTTGCTGCGTAATGTGCCGGTTTCATCCTCACCCACATGCGTGGTTTGCACAGCTCCCTGATATTCGACGTCTGCGAACTTTCTGCCAACGATCCAGCGAAATCCATCATTGTCGGCAGGCTGCATTCCACGCACAAAGGTCTCCGATAACCAGTAATCGTTTATTGAAGTGGAATGTTCCGAGCGATAAGCGCTGTGCGCCGGTAACTGAAAGATTTCAACCGCAGGCAACCTCGGATTCGCATCGGCAGGGGCGGTGCCGAAGTTTGTACTGTGCTGCGCAAGATCGGGGATGCCGGCTCTTGGCGATATTTCAATGCTCCTGACATCAAACATGGGTCGATGTGGCGTTGGTACGTTTGCATCCGTTTGATGCGTCGTTGTGACTGACGTCTTGCGGGGTATTTTTGGACTCATGAAAGACTCGATAAAAAATGGATTGTTGTATGACTCGGCAGAACTTCAATGCGTGGTTTGAATAAATATGGATAGCCAGCAAATGTCCGAGTCGGGCCCATCAATCTAACGGTTTTTCAGAAGCGCGAAACACTGAGCAGGCATGTTTCAACTTGAATATGTAACGCTAGTTTTGCGTCGATCGAGAATGCGGAAATGTCGGTTTTATAACCAGGAAAGTTAACCGGGAGGGAGGAAGTTTGCGTAGGTTGCAAGCGCCGCTCTTGTCGGAATGTTCCGAAAGAGCGGCGTATAAGAAATGTCGCTTGTAAATTGCCTGTTTTAGTAGGCGTAACGCAACAATGTATGTGGCAAGTGGCGCATAACGAAGAATCCGAACAGCGCGACCATGGACGGCAGGATCAGCCACCAGATCTTGAAAGGCATGGCGTTGAGCGGCGCCTGCCGCTGGTTTGACCACAGCATCGCGGCGCAGACGCAACTGGCAAGCATTGCACCGGCCAATATGTCGGTTGGCCAGTGCGCGCCGAGATAGACCCGCGACAAAGCAATGGAGAATGCCGGGATGCAGGCAATCAGCAGCCAGGTCAGGCGCATGCGTGGCGGCTGCCCGCGTCCGGCCAGGACACCCAAGGTCAGGAACAGGGCGAATGCGCCAGAAGCATGGCCGCTGGGCATGCTGTAGGTGGTCAATGGATCGCTGAGCACTTCCGGGCGTACCCGGGCGAAAAAATACTTGGTGCCGGTGTTGGCCATGGCGGTGATCAGCATGGTGGCGCCCGCGAACACTGCCTGGCGCCACTGCTTGCACAGCAACAGCAATATGACGAGCAGGGCGCTGAACAGCAGCATGTTGCGGAATTCGCCGATCAGGGTCAGCGTCACGGCGATTTCGTCCAGCGCTGGCTGGCGATGTTCCTGCACCAGAGTCATCACACCGTTGTCGAGCGCGGTGAGGTATGGATAGCCGATAAACAGCCCGATCAGGATCAACAGGCTCATGCCGCCGATCCAGATTGTCGCGCGACGATGGCGGCGCACGCTGCTGTTGACGCTCAGGCCGACCATCACCGCAATGCTGGCCGCGACAATCCCGGCTTCGAGCCAGAAACCTTCAGGCAATGGCAGGCGGAACGCTGCGCCCGTGGCCCAGCCCGGCAATAGATAAGCCAGGCTCCAGCCCGCAGCGGCCAGCAGGCTGACGGCGAAGAAACGCGGGAAGGGCATGTCGCACATCCCGGCGACCATCGGCAGCATCGGCCGCAGCGGGCCGATGAAACGCCCGACCAGCAGGCTGGCGATGCCATAGCGCTGGAAGTACGACTCAGCGCCGGCCATCCATTCCGGATGATGGCGTAGCCCGGGGAGGCGGCGGATGTTCTGGTGGAAATGGCGGCCGAGGAAGTAGGAAATCAGGTCGCCAAGAATGCCGCCAAGAAAGCCCAGCAGCAGCGTTTCGCTCAATGACAGCGCGCCGCTGCCGGCCAGCACCGCCACGGCAAACAGCAGCACCGTGCCCGGCACGATCAGCCCGGCGATCGCCAGACATTCCACGCACGCCACGATGAACACCGCTGCGGCCAGCCACTGCGGATTGGCGCCGAGCCATCCGGTGATGCTATCGAGCCATGGGCCCATACAGAAAAACTCCATTGATTCTTTAAGTAATTGTTACGCGTTTCACTGCTGGCCCGTGGGAGCGAGCCTGCTCGCGAATACGCTGTGTCAGACGATAGAAACGTTGGCTGGCACGACCCCTTCGCGAGCAGGCTCGCTCCCACAGGGGAGGTCATCATTCATTGACGGATTCGGCGTCGGTTACGGGAAGCAAAATATAATCCCGGCCTTCGACCTGACCCCGTCGCAGCGGGTTCCGCGTGCACCATTGCGCATACGCAGCGTCAACGAAGCGATACATCAGGTGTTCATCACGGCCCAGCGGGATGCCCAGCCGGGTGGTTTGAATAATCTGCGAGGGTGCCGGCCCCGTATCTTCGACCAGCAACAATTCATGGTCGAAACGCTTGGCGTCCCACATCGGTACTTTCAAACCGAGTGCCTTGCACAGCAGCGTCTGCCCGGCGCACAACTTTTGCGTCGGCCGCGGTCGCCCCTGGGCATCGGGATTGTTCCGCAGCATCTGCGCCAGGCTCGCCGGGCCGCTGACCTCGTCGACCCACGGATAGGCGGATTTGATCAGCACCGCGTTGCCCGGCCCCTGCGCACTGAAGTTCAGCGAATCACCGCCGCGGGCGTAGTACATATAGATGTGGCCGCCATCCAGAAACAAAGCCTTACGCTTTTCTGTATAGCCGAGCGAGGCGTGGCTGCCTTTTTCCGCGCAGTAATAGGCTTCGGTTTCGATGATTCGCGCACTCAGCCACAGATCGCCGACGCGATGGCGGATGACTTTGCCAAGCAGCGCCTGCGCCAGAACCTGGGCGTCGCGGTCGAAAAAACTGTCCGGCAGGCCCACGGGCAGGCGCGCGGACTCGGGGCAAAGGGGCACGTTGGTCATGATGGGCAAGGTTTATCCAGGCTCAAGAGGTCGTGATGATAACAACGCTGAGCTTAATTACGTCTGAACGCCGGCCAAACGCAGCTCATTTCGACCATCCGCCCGTCACCGCTGTTAGTCCCGGGACGCGGCAGCTATAATCTGCCGCTTTCCTCTTTGCCAAGACCCCAGCAGACCATGACTGAGTCCGTTCTTGACTACATGACCCGATTGGGTCGCGCCGCCCGCGCTGCCTCCAAGGTCATCGGTCGCGCCAGCACCGCGCAGAAAAACCGCGCCTTGCAGGCTGCCGCCAATGCTCTGGACGCTGCGCGCGCCGAGCTGGCCGCTGCCAATGAGCTGGATCTGGCTGCCGGTCGCGCCAGCGGTCTGGAGCCGGCGCTGCTGGAGCGTCTGGAACTGACCCCGGCACGCATCGACGGCATGATCGTCGGCTTGCGCCAGGTCGCTGCACTGGCGGATCCGGTCGGCGCGATCCGCGACATGAGCTTCCGTCCGTCGGGCATTCAGGTCGGCAAGATGCGCGTGCCGCTGGGCGTGATCGGGATCATCTACGAATCCCGTCCGAACGTGACCATCGATGCCGCCAGCCTGTGCCTGAAGTCCGGCAACGCGACCATCCTGCGCGGCGGCTCCGAGGCGATTCATTCCAACCGCGCGATTGCCGCGTGCATCCAGCGCGGTCTGGCCGAAGCCGAACTGCCCGCCGCCGTGGTGCAAGTGGTCGAAACCACTGACCGTGCCGCTGTCGGCGCGCTGATCAGCATGCCGGAATACGTCGACGTCATCGTGCCCCGTGGCGGTCGTGGCCTGATTGAACGCATCAGCCGCGATGCCCGCGTGCCGGTGATCAAGCATCTGGACGGCATCTGCCACGTTTACGTCAGCGAACACGCCGATCTGGCCAAAGCCCAGCGCATCGCCTTCAACGCCAAGACCTATCGTTACGGCATCTGCGGCGCGATGGAAACCCTGCTGGTCGATCAGGCTGTTGCCAGGGATTTCCTGCCGTCGATGGCCACGCAGTTCCGCGACAAAGGCGTCGAGCTGCGCGGTTGCGAGCGCACCCGGGCGATCATCGAAGCGGTCGCGGCCAGCGAAGACGACTGGCACACCGAGTACCTGGCGCCGATTCTGTCGATCCGCGTGGTCGACGGTCTGGAGCAGGCGATCGAACACATCAACCATTACGGCTCCCATCACACCGACTCGATCGTCAGCGAAAACCTCGCCGACACCCGCCGGTTCGTGGCGGAAGTCGACTCGGCCTCGGTGATGATCAACACGCCGACCTGCTTTGCCGATGGATTTGAATACGGATTGGGTGCCGAGATCGGCATTTCTACTGATAAGCTGCACGCCCGCGGCCCGGTCGGGCTCGAGGGGCTGACCTGCGAGAAGTACATCGTGGTCGGCGATGGCCAGTTGCGCGGCCAGGCGACGGTCTGACTTGACCGACCTCGACCTGACAGCGCCGCACACCGGCAGCGAGTCGCGCCCGCAACGCATTGGCGTGCTGGGCGGTACGTTCGACCCGGTGCACATCGGCCATTTGCGTGGCGCGCTGGAAGTCGTCGAAGCGCTGGCGCTGGACGAGTTGCGCCTGATGCCGAACGCGCGGCCGCCACATCGCGGGACGCCGCAGGTGTCGGCGCAGGACCGGCTGGCGATGGTCGAGTGCGCGGTGGCCGGATTGCCGCCGCTGGTGGTGGACGCCCGCGAATTGCAGCGGGACAAACCGTCCTGGACCATCGATACCCTGGAGTCGCTGCGCGCAGAGATGCCCGCCGAGACCCAGGTTTTTCTGCTTTTGGGCTGGGACGCATTTTGCGGCCTGCCCACTTGGCACCGCTGGGAAGAGTTGCTCCAGCATTGCCACATCCTGGTGCTACAGCGCCCGGACGCGGACAGCGAACCGCCGGATGCCTTGCGCAACCTGCTGGCAGCGCGTTCGGTGAGCGACCCGCTGGCCCTGAAAGGGCCGAGCGGACAGATTGCATTCGTCTGGCAGACACCGCTCGCGGTTTCCGCCACCCAGATCCGTCAACTGCTGGCCAGCGGTAAGTCGGTACGTTTCCTGGTGCCCGACGCGGTCCTGGCCTACATCGATGCGCACGGTCTGTACCGTGCGTCGAACTGAACAAGGCGCGCTTCACCGATACGGATCACCGTATCCCCAAGCCGCCGAATACATGAGCAAAACGAGTTACATATGACTGATAAAGATCTACCGAAAGTAAAGCGCAAAGGCACGTTCAAGAGCGCACCACTGCCGGAAGCCGTCAACACCAATGAGCCGCTCAAGGGCGACGAACTGGTCAAGATTGCCGTCGCTGCGCTGGAAGACGTCAAGGCCCAGGACATCCAGATCATTGATGTGCGCGACAAGCAGAGCATCACTGACTACATGATCATCGCCACCGGTACCTCCAATCGCCAGATCAACGCGATGCTGGACAAGGTCCGCGAGGAAGTGAAGAAGCAGGGCGCCAAGCCTCTGGGCGAAGAAGGCAAGGGCGACAGCGACTGGGTTCTGCTCGACCTCGATCTGGTGATCGTGCACATGATGACTGCCTCGGCGCGTCAGTTCTACGACCTGGAGCGCCTGTGGGCCGGTGCCGAGCAAAGCCGTGCGGCCGATGCCAAGCACCACAGCCCGGAGAACACCCACGAGCATTTCACCAAGCTCAACAAAGACCAGTTCTAAGGGATTGCTGTGCGACTGCGCCTGATCGCCGTCGGTTCACGCATGCCCAAGTGGGTGGAAGAAGGCTGGCATGAATATGCCAAGCGTCTTCCGTCCGAGCTGGCGCTGGAACTGGTGGAAATTCCGCTCAACACCCGTGGCAAGAATGCCGACGTGGCCCGTTTCATCCGCCAGGAAGGCGAAGCCATGCTGGCCAAGGTCGGGCACAACGAGCGGATCGTCACGCTGGAGGTTCACGGCAAGCCGTGGAGCACCGAGCAACTGGCGGTCGAACTCGATCGCTGGCGCCTGGATTCGCGCACGGTCAACTTCATGGTCGGCGGCCCGGAAGGGCTGGCACCGGAAGTCTGTGCCCGCGCTGACCAGCGCTGGTCGTTGTCGCCGCTGACCTTGCCGCACCCGCTGGTGCGGATCCTGATCGGCGAACAGTTGTACCGTGCCTGGACCGTGTTGTCCGGCCACCCTTACCACAAGTAAGCCTGCCCTCATGTCTCAGCCGATCCGCATCAAGGACCACGAAAAGGACGCCCGTCTGGTGCGCAGCCGTGTCGTGTTCGGTGCGATCGTGATTGTGGCGCTGATCTGTGTGTTGATCGCGCGTCTGTATTACCTGCAGGTGATCCAGTACGAGTACCACTCGACCCTGTCGGAAAACAACCGCGTCCATGTGCAGCCGATTCCGCCGACGCGCGGGCTGATTTTCGACCGCAACGGCGTAGTCGTGGCCGACAACCGGCCGAGCTTCAGTCTGAGCATGACCCGCGAGCGCTCCGGCGATTGGCAGCAGGTGCTCGATGTCATCGTCGAGGTGCTGGAGCTGACGCCCGAGGACCGGGTGATCTTCGAAAAGCGCATGCGGCAGGGGCGTCGGCCGTTCGAGCCGGTGCCGATCCTGTTCGAGCTGACCGAAGAGCAGATCGCCCGGATCGCGGTGAACCAGTTCCGCCTGCCCGGGGTGGAAGTGGTCGCGCAACTGGTCCGGCATTACCCGCAGGGCGCGCACTTTGCGCACTCGGTGGGCTACATGGGGCGGATCAACGAGAAAGAGCTGAAATCGCTGGATCCGGTCAACTACAGCGGCACCCACCACATCGGCAAGACCGGCATCGAGCGGTTCTACGAGCCGGAATTGCACGGTCAGGTCGGTTACGAGGAAGTCGAGACCAACGCCCGTGGCCGCGTGTTGCGGGTGCTCAAGCGCACCGATCCGATTCCCGGCAAGGACATCGTTCTGAGCCTCGACATCAAGTTGCAGGAAGCCGCCGAAGCCGCACTGGGTGGGCGACGTGGCGCGGTGGTGGCGCTCGATCCGAAGACCGGCGAAGTGTTGGCGATGGTCAGTCAGCCGAGTTTCGACCCGAACCTGTTCGTCACCGGCATCAGCTTCAAGGCCTATGCCGAGTTGCGTGATTCCATCGACCGGCCGTTGTTCAACCGCGTGCTGCGCGGTCTGTACCCGCCGGGCTCGACGATCAAACCGGCGGTAGCGATTGCCGGTCTTGACGCCGGCGTGGTCACGGCTTCGAGCCGGGTGTTCGACCCGGGCTATTACATGCTGCCCAACTACGACCACAAGTATCGCAACTGGAACCGTACCGGTGACGGCTTCGTCGACCTCGACACGGCGATCATGCGGTCCAACGACACCTACTTCTATGACCTGGCGCACAAGCTCGGCATCGATCGGCTGTCGACCTATATGAACAAGTTCGGCATCGGCCAGAAGGTCTCGCTGGACATGTTCGAAGAATCCCCGGGCCTGATGCCGTCGCGCGAATGGAAACGCGCGACGCGCAAACAGGCGTGGTTCCCCGGCGAAACCCTGATTCTCGGGATCGGCCAGGGCTACATGCAGTCGACGCCGCTGCAATTGGCCCAGGCCACGGCGCTGGTGGCCAACAAAGGCATCTGGAACCGTCCGCACCTGGCCAAGTCCCTCGACGGGGTGAAGCCGGTGGATGAAAACCCGATGCCGAACATCGTCCTGCGCGACCCGTCCGACTGGAACAAGGTCAACCACGGCATGCAGCAGGTGATGCACGGTGCCCGTGGCACCGCGCGCAAAGCGGCGATCGGCGCGCAATACCGCATCGCCGGCAAGTCCGGTACCGCGCAGGTGGTGGCGATCAAGCAGGGCGAGAAATACGACCGCTCCAAGGTCCAGGAACGCCACCGCGACCACGCCTTGTTCGTCGGCTTCGCCCCGGCCGATGATCCGAAAATCGTCGTGTCGGTGATGGTCGAGAACGGTGAGTCCGGTTCCGGCGTTGCCGCGCCGGTGGTGCGCCAGGTCATGGACGCCTGGCTGCTCGACCAGGATGGCCACCTGAAAGCCGAGTACGCCAGCCCTATCACTGCGGAGGCCCCGGCCCGTGATGAATAATTTCGATCGCATGCTCTCCAGCGAGGATGTGATGCGTCGCCGCGCGACGTTGCTGCAAAGACTGCATATCGATGGCCCGCTGTTGATCCTGTTGCTGATTCTCGCCGCCGGCAGCCTGTTCGTGCTGTATTCGGCCAGCGGCAAGAGCTGGGATCTGCTCGGCAAGCAGGCCACATCCTTCGGCATCGGCCTGGTGGCGATGATCGTCATCGCCCAGTTCGAGCCGCGTTTCATGGCCCGCTGGGTGCCGCTCGGTTATGTGATCGGCGTGGTCTTGCTGATCGTTGTCGACATCATGGGCCACAATGCCATGGGCGCCACGCGCTGGATCAACATCCCCGGGGTGATCCGCTTCCAGCCCTCGGAATTCATGAAGATCCTGATGCCAGCGACCATCGCCTGGTATCTGTCCAAACGCACCTTGCCGCCGCAGCTCAAGCACGTCGGCATCAGCCTGATGCTGATTGGCGTGCCGTTCATTCTGATCGTGCGCCAGCCCGATCTCGGTACCTCGCTGCTGATTCTCGCCGGTGGCGCCTTCGTCCTGTTCATGGGCGGCCTGCGCTGGCGCTGGATTCTCAGCGTGCTGGCGGCGGCGGTGCCGGTGTCGGTGGCGATGTGGTTCTTCGTCATGCACGACTATCAGAAGCAACGGGTCCTGACTTTCCTCGACCCGGAAAGCGATCCGCTCGGCACCGGCTGGAACATCATCCAGTCCAAAGCCGCGATCGGTTCCGGTGGCGTATTCGGCAAAGGCTGGTTGCTCGGCACCCAGTCACACCTGGACTTTCTCCCGGAAAGCCACACCGACTTCATCATTGCTGTGCTTGGCGAAGAGTTCGGTCTGGTGGGGATTTGCGCGCTGCTGCTGATCTATCTGTTGTTGATCGGTCGCGGGCTGGTGATCACCGCCCAGGCGCAAACGCTGTTCGGAAAATTGCTCGCCGGCGCGTTGACCATGACTTTTTTTGTTTACGTTTTCGTCAACATCGGTATGGTCAGTGGCCTGTTGCCGGTCGTGGGGGTGCCGTTGCCGTTCATTAGCTACGGAGGAACTTCGCTGGTGACGCTGCTGTCAGCGTTTGGGGTTTTGATGTCGATCCATACCCATCGCAAGTGGATCGCACAGGTTTGAATAAGGTGAAGAGTGCAATGCAAGTAATGCGTGGCTGGGCGACTCGATGCGCGCCGCTGGTTGGCCTGATGGGCCTGCTGGGGAGCGTGCAGGAAGCGCTGGCCGGCGACTATGAA
Source organism: Pseudomonas sp. Sample_20 (assembly GCF_004307585.1). NCBI lineage: Bacteria > Pseudomonadati > Pseudomonadota > Gammaproteobacteria > Pseudomonadales > Pseudomonadaceae > Pseudomonas > Pseudomonas sp. Sample_20. The sequence continues at coordinate 58,801 of NZ_RCOA01000062.1, forward strand.
GGCTCGCCGCAGGTGGCCGAATTCGTCGGCGAAATGACCCGCGACTACGGTTTCGCCGGTGAACAACTGATGGGTGTGTTCCGCGAGGCGCAACGCAAGCAGTCGATTCTCGACGCCATCTCCAGACCCGCCGAACGGGTCAAGCAGTGGAATGAATATCGCCCGATGTTCATCACTGACGCGCGCATCGCCCGGGGTGTCGACTTCTGGCGTCAGCACGAGGCGACCCTGGCCCGTGCCGAGCAGGAATACGGCGTGCCGGCACAAGTGATCGTGTCGATCATCGGCGTCGAGACCTTTTTCGGACGTAATACCGGTAATTTCCGCGTGATCGATGCTTTATCGACCCTCGGCTTCGACTATCCTCCCCGTGCCGAATTTTTCCGCAAGGAACTGCGTGAGTTCCTCCTGCTGGCCCGTGAAGAGCAGGTCGACCCGCTGACCCTGAAAGGCTCGTACGCCGGGGCCATGGGCCTGCCGCAGTTCATGCCGAGCAGCTTTCGCGCCTACGCGGTGGACTTCGACGGTGATGGCCACATCAATATCTGGAACAACCCGGACGATGCCATTGGCAGCGTCGCCAGTTACTTCAAGCGTCATGGCTGGGTTGCCGGTGAGCCGGTGGTCAGCCGCGCCGATGTGCGCGGCGAGCAGGCCGATGAAGGCCTGACCACCGGTATCGAACCAGTGAAGACGGTCGCAGAGTTGCGGGGGCTGGGCTGGTCAAGTCATGATGCGCTGCGCGATGATATGCCGGTTACCGCATTTCGCCTCGAAGGCGACAACGGCCCTGAATACTGGATGGGCCTGCAGAATTTCTACGCGATCACGCGTTATAACCGCAGCGTGATGTACGCCATGGCCGTACATCAACTGTCTGAACAGCTGGTACAAGCACGGGGCGTCAAGTAATGCAGGCATTGCCTAACAATAAACCCCTGAAGCTGGTGGCTTTCGCTGCGTTGGCAGTTCTGGTCGCCAGTTGCACGACCAGCCGTACGCCGACGCAGAAAACCCCGTCCACCGCTGTCCGCGCCCAACCGGGCCTGGACATCAACCGCGCGCACAAAGACGGCGCGCCGTGGTGGGATGTCGATGTTTCGCGCATCCCGGATGCGACACCGACCCTGCACACCGGCCCGTACAAGGCCAATCCTTACACCGTGCTGGGCAAGACCTATTTTCCGTTGCAGGAATCCAAGACCTACGTGGCTTCGGGCACGGCGTCCTGGTACGGCACCAAGTTCCATGGCCAGAACACCGCCAACGGCGAAGTGTATGACCTGTACGGCATGAGTGCGGCGCACAAGACCTTGCCGCTGCCAAGTTACGTCCGGGTGACCAACCTGGACAACAACAAGACGGTGATCCTGCGCGTCAACGATCGTGGGCCGTTCTATTCCGATCGAATCATTGACTTGTCTTATGCTGCGGCGAAGAAGCTCGGCTATGCCGAAACCGGCACCGCGCGGGTCAAGGTCGAAGGCATCGATCCGCAGCAGTGGTGGGCGGCCAAGGGCCGTCCGGCGCCGCTGATGCTCAACGAGCCGCAAGTGGCGCAGAATAGCGCGCCAGTGATCACGGCGTCGGCCGGCACCGTCGAGCAATGGACGCCGCCGCCGCAGCAACACGCCGCTGCCGTGGTGCCCGTGCAGATCGATGCAAAAAAAAACGCTTCTGCACCAGCGTCTGGCCAGTATCTGCAGGTGGGCGCGTTCGCCAACCCGGACGCTGCCGAACTGCTGAGGTCGAAGCTCAGCGGGATGGTGAGCGCGCCGGTGTTCATCAGTTCGATCGTGCGCAATCAGCAGACCCTGCACCGGGTACGCCTGGGGCCGATCGGCTCGCCGGGTGAGATCGCCCAGGTGCAGAACAGTGTGCGTCTGGCCAATCTGGGTTCGCCCAGCGTGGTCACCGAGTAACACGTAGACCTTGATTGACGGTTCACTTGCGGTATTCGGGGGGTGAACCAGGTTGTTGGCTCGTCGAAGAACAAAAGCCCGGCAAGGGTGACTGGAGTGAGCAACTGAACACGCGATGGCCCGTTAGAAGGCTGTCTGAATAAGTTTTGCCTTCGGGCAAGTTTCCATTAGCGATTTCGAGAGACGGATGAACATCACCACCTTTGCCAAACGCCTGTGTCTGCTAGTCCCGCTGCTCCTCTCGCCAGCCGCCTTCGCGGCCGAGATGATGCCGTCGCCACCACAACTGGCCGCCAAGGCCTATGTTCTGATGGACGCCAGCAGCGGCAACGTGCTGGTCGAAAACAACGGCGACCAGCGTCTGCCACCGGCCAGCCTGACCAAGCTGATGACCGCGTACATCGCGACCCTGGAAATCCGTCGCGGCCAGATCGGTGAAAACGATCCGGTGACCGTCAGCGAAAACGCCTGGCGCACCGGCGGTTCGCGGATGTTCATCAAGGTCGGTTCGCAGGTCACTGTCAGCGACCTGCTGCACGGCATCATCATCCAGTCCGGAAACGACGCCAGCGTCGCCCTGGCCGAGCACATCGCCGGCAGCGAAGACGCCTTCGCCGACCTGATGAACAAGACCGTCACCGAACTGGGCATGACCAATACCCACTTCATGAACCCGACCGGTCTGCCAAACCCTGAGCACTACTCGTCGGCGCACGACATGGCGATTCTGGCCCGTGCGATCATCCACGAAGACCCGGCTCACTATGCGATCTACTCGCAGAAAGAGTTCTTCTGGAACGGCATCAAGCAGCCTAACCGCAACCTGCTGCTGTGGCGCGACAAGACCGTTGACGGTCTGAAAACCGGCCACACCGATGAAGCCGGCTACTGCATGGTGTCCTCGGCGGTACGTGACGGCCAGCGCCTGATCGCCGTGGTGTTCGGCACCAACAGCGAAGTGGCCCGCGCGGCTGAAACGCAGAAGCTGCTGACCTACGGTTTCCGCTTCTTCGAAACCCAGACCTTCTACCAGAAGGGCACCGAACTGGCGCAGGCGCCGGTATGGAAAGGCACCACCAGCCAGGTCAAGGCCGGCCTGGCGCAAGACCTGACCATGACTCTGCCAAAAGGCCAGCTGAAGAAGCTCGCTGCCAGCATGACCATGAACCCGCAACTGGTTGCGCCAATCGCCAAGGGCGACGTGATCGGTAAAGTCGAAGTCAAACTGGAAGACAAGGTAGTGCACAGCGCCGACCTGATCGCTCTGGACGGCGTCGAGGAGGGTGGTATCTTCCGCCGCATGTGGGATAGCATCCGTCTATTCTTCTACGGCTTGTTCAACTGATTTTGTGTTGACCTGCATGGCCCCGCCCCGATCCGGTGCGGGGCCATGTGCGTTACCACGGCTTGCGCTATAGAGGCCGTTACGCCATGACCGATACCGAAGTACAGGCGCCAAAGATCGAATTTCCCCAGACTGATTACCCGATCAAGGTGATCAGCGATACGGGCGTCGGCCGCAAAGACCAGATCATCGAGATCGTCAAGAAACACGCGACCATCAATGACGAGCGCATCGACGAGCGTCAGAGCAGCACCGGTAAGTACACCACCATCCAGCTGCACATCGTCGCCACCGATCAGGATCAGCTGTACAACATCAACAGCGAACTGCGGGCGACCGGCTTCGTGCACATGGTGTTGTGATGCACGGCACGCTGGGCTTTCGCGAGCTGGGCCAGATGGCTTACGAGCCGGTCTGGCATGCCATGCAACGCTTTACCAACGAACGCGGCAATACTGCCGCCGACGAAATCTGGCTCGTCGAACACCCACCGGTGTTCACCCAGGGCCAGGCCGGCAAGGCTGAACACCTGTTGCTGCCGGGAGATATTCCGGTGGTGCAGGTCGATCGTGGCGGTCAAGTGACTTATCATGGCCCCGGGCAACTGGTGGCTTATCTGTTACTGGATGTACGCAAGCTGGGTTTCGGCGTGCGTGATCTGGTCAGCCGCATGGAAGCCTGCCTGATCGAACTGCTGGCCAGCTACGGCGTCACCGCCGCCGCCAAGCCAGATGCTCCCGGCGTATACGTCGATGGAGCGAAAATCGCTTCTCTGGGTTTGCGCATTCGCCACGGTTGTTCCTTTCATGGCCTGGCCCTGAACGTGGATATGAACCTGGAACCGTTTCGACGGATTAATCCCTGCGGCTACGCCGGGCTGGCCATGACCCAGCTGAGCGATCACGCAGGATCGATTGAATTTGCCGAGGTAAGTGCCCGGCTGCGCGCGCAGCTCGTCAAACACCTCGACTATGCTGAGCAGACGACCCTCACGGGCGGAATCGACTGATATGACTACTGATGCAGTGCAAACCATGATCCCGACGCTCGACGTGACCGAGCGCCCGGCCCCGCGTCCCAAGGTTGAAGCCGGCGTCAAGATGCGCGGCGCCGAGAAGGTTGCACGCATCCCGGTCAAGATCATCCCGACCACCGAACTGCCGAAGAAACCCGACTGGATCCGCGTGCGCATCCCGGTTTCGCCGGAAGTCGATCGCATCAAGAGCCTGCTGCGCAAGCACAAGCTGCACAGTGTCTGCGAAGAAGCGTCCTGCCCGAACCTCGGCGAATGCTTCTCCGGCGGCACCGCAACCTTCATGATCATGGGCGACATCTGCACCCGTCGCTGCCCGTTCTGCGACGTTGGCCACGGTCGTCCGAAGCCACTGGACGTCAACGAGCCGGAAAGCCTGGCGATCGCCATCGCCGACCTCAAGCTCAAATACGTGGTGATCACCTCGGTTGACCGCGACGACCTGCGTGACGGCGGTGCACAACACTTTGCCGACTGCATCCGCGAAATCCGCAAACTGTCGCCAAACGTGCAGCTCGAGACCCTGGTCCCGGACTACCGTGGGCGCATGGACATCGCCCTGGAAATCACCGCCGCCGAGCCGCCGGATGTGTTCAACCACAACCTGGAAACCGTGCCGCGCCTGTACAAGGCTGCGCGTCCGGGCTCGGATTACCAGTGGTCGCTGACCCTGCTGCAACGCTTCAAGCAGATGATGCCGCATATCCCGACCAAGTCCGGCCTGATGCTGGGTCTGGGCGAGACCGACGAGGAAGTCATCGAAGTCATGAAGCGCATGCGCGAACACGACATCGACATGCTGACCCTCGGTCAATACCTGCAACCGTCGCGCAGTCACTTGCCGGTGCAGCGTTTCGTGCACCCGGACACCTTCGCCTGGTTCGCCGAAGAAGGTTACAAGATGGGCTTCAAGAACGTCGCTTCGGGCCCGCTGGTACGTTCCTCGTACCACGCCGACGAGCAGGCGAAGCTGGTCAAGGCCGAACTGCTGGGTTCCTGATTCACTGCTGATGTAAAAATGCCCGCCGAGGACGGTTCCTCGGCGGGCATTTTTTTGCCTGAGACATGGGGCTTTTGTTTGTCTCTTCAGCTGACTACTGTGTGTGCATGACTTTACCGCTGGAGCCCAAGGATGACCGTTCGACCGAGCCACACCCTGATTGCCCACCGACCCGTACCGGCACTGCCCTCCGAAGGGACGATTGGCGTCATCGCGCCTGCCGGCCCCGGCGCCCTCGACACTGAAAAAGCGCTGCAGTGGATGCGCGCGCGCGGCTATGGGCTGAAGGTGTTTCCGGGTGTCTATGAGAAGGACGGCTATCTGGCTGGCAGTGACGACGTACGCCTGCGCGATCTGCACGCGGCCTTCGCTGATCCTGAAGTCGACGCGATCATTTGCCTGCGCGGCGGCTACGGCACGCCGCGTCTGCTCGACCGAATCGATTACGACCTGCTCAGCCGGCATAACAAGCCGTTTGTCGGCTATAGCGACATCACCGCGCTGCACCTGGCCATCAGTCGCTACGCCGGGTTTGTGACCTTTCACGGGCCGCTGCTCAATGCCGACCTGCTCGGCGACAAGGAGCCGCCGACCGTCACGTCATTCTTCGCCATGCTGCGCGGGCAAATGAAGTCAGGGAGTGTGCTGAGCCATCCGGCGGCTTATCCGTTATCCACCGTCGAACCGGGCATCGCTCACGGGCGTTTGCTCGGCGGCAACCTGGCGATGATTGCTGCAACCCTCGGCACGCCCTACGAGATTGATGTCGAAGGGGTGATCCTGTTCATCGAGGACATCAACGAGCCGCTGTATCGCATTGATCGCCTGCTGACCCAGATGCGTCTGGCCGGCAAGCTGGCCCGACTGCGCGGTGTGCTGGTCGGTGATATCGCCGGGGTGGAAGTCGACGCGCTGAATCGGCTGCTCAAGCAAACCTTTGAGCCGTTGCGGATTCCGGTGCTGTCGGGCTGGCGCAGTGGCCATTGCGACCCGAACCTGACACTGCCGTTGGGCGCGCTGGTGCGCCTGGATGCGGGGAAGCAGGAGTTGCTGCTGGAGCAGGATGTGGTGATCAAAGTCTAGAAATTGGTCGCCTGACATTCAGTCATCGCGGGCAAGCCCGCGATGCTTTTATTGGGCGCGCAGGCTCTCAAGCAACTTGTGCGTCGGATACCCATCCGCCGGCCAGCCCAGCGCCTGCTGGGCACTGCGAATGGCCTTGCGGGTATTGGCGCCGATAATCCCGTCCGCTGTGCCGGCGTCGTAATTACGCGCGCTCAATAGCGTCTGCAGTTCGATGCGCTCGGTGCGGCTCAGCGGCAGATCATCTTTCGGCCAGTCGCCATTGATCAGGCCCGCGCCTTCAAAGCGCTCGGACAACAGGCTCACCGCCAGCGCATACGACGACGAATTGTTGTACTTGAGAATCGCCCGGAAGTTGTCGAGGATCAGGAACGCCGGGCCGCGATAACCGGCCGGCAGCAGCAGGGCGGCGGACAGTTGTTCGGAACCGGCTGGCACCTGCGCACCATTGGGCAGGTTCACACCCAGTTGCCGCCATTCGGCGACGCTTTTGCGAATCGCGCCATCGGCCAGCGTGTAGTTGAAACCGCTCGGCAATTGCACTTCGAAACCCCACGGCTGGCCGCGTTGCCAGCCCGAGCTTTGCAGGTAATGCGCGGTCGAGGCCAGCGCATCGGCCGGGCTGCCCCAGATGTCGCGGCGACCGTCACCGTCAAAGTCCACGGCGTGGGTGTTGTAAGTGGTCGGAATGAACTGGGTCTGGCCCATCGCGCCGGCCCAGGAGCCGAGCATTTTCTCCGGGGTGATATCGCCCTGTTGCAGAATCTGCAGGGCGGCGATCAGTTGCGCGTGAGCAAAGCCCGGACGACGCCCCTCGTAGGCGAGGGTGGCCAGCGAATTGATCACCGACTTGCTGCCCTGGAACTGGCCGAAATTGCTTTCCATGCCCCACACCGACACCAGCGCCTGGCGATCAACGCCATAACGCTGTTCGATGCTTTGCAGAATGTCGGCGTACTGGTTGATCAGCGCCTGGCCCTTGCGGACGCGCAATGGCGACAGCGCGCCGTCGAGGTATTCCCACACCGGGCGGGAAAACTCCGGCTGACTGCGATCCGCACGGATCACGCTGGCGTCGAAGCTGATGTTGGCAAATGCCCGATCGAACAGCTCGGGGCGAATCCCGGCGGCGAGGGCGTCCTTGCGGAAGCCCGCCTGCCATTCGGCAAAGGTCTGGGTCGGTTGAATATCGAGCGGGTCGGCGGACGGCACTACCGGCGGAATAATCGCTGGGGCCGTGGTAACCGGGGCGGCTTGAAGCGGTTGTGCATCGGCGGCGGTGGGTTTTTCCGCGCAGGCGACAAGCAGGATGAAGCTGGAGGCAGCGATCAATTGGCGCACGGGCCAACGACGGGAAAGACTTGGGGGCATGCACAGTTCCAGGGGAAACGAATCAGGTGCAGACCTTAACATGAGCGGGGGGTGGTGCGCTTCAGGCAGCCAGAAAGTAAAAAGCCTCCCGGTTGTCAGACCGGAAGGCTTCGCGGCGGTAGCTGCCTTTGCCCTTGGCTGGTCGTTCCTGGCGGCTGCGGAACAAGGGCTGGGCGACGATGGATTTGGCCTTGTTGGGGCCATGCTTTGCTGGCTTTTTGCTCATGAGGGTTCTCTGGATTGAGTGGGTTTGGCGCGGCAAATAATCTGCCGATGTTGGGCGTCTGTCCAGTGCCTGTTGCGTAGGAATGTTCTGGCGCTTTCGCGAGCAAGCTCGCTCCCACATTTGGAATGCATTTCAATGTGGGAGCGAGCTTGCTCGCGAATGGCCGTTATGCGGGAAACAGGTTATTCGGCAGGAAGTGTCAGGCGCCGGCCAGCCATCAACAACGCCAGACGACTCAAGCTCATCCACGGCGAACCCGCCGCCTGGCCCTTGATCTGCGCGTCGATACGCTGCGCTTCGAGCAACAATTGCGCCCAGCGTTGCGCCGAGTAGCGTTGCAGTGCCTTGCTCATCAGCGGCTTGCGCTTGTCCCAGACCGGCGGTTTCGATTGGCTGAAACACTTGTCCAGTGGCGTGCCCTGGCTGTATTGCAGGGAAATGTTGGCCAGCAGGCGCAACTCCCGCGCCAGTGCCCAGAGGATCACCGGCGGTTCGACGCCTTCGCCGCGCAGGCCCTCAAGCATGCGCAAGGCGTGGGCCGGTTCGCCGTTGAGCACCGCGTCGGTCAGGCCGAACACGTCGAACCGGGCACTGTCGGCTACGGCGGCCTGCACGGTTTCGATGGTGATCTGCCCACCTTCGGCCATCAGTTTGAGCTTTTCGATTTCCTGGGCGGCGGCGAGCAGGTTGCCTTCGACACGCGCGGCAATCAATTCGACGGCGTCCTGACTGGCCGACAGGCCTGCCTGGGACAGGCGCTGACGAATCCAGCTCGGCAGCTGATTGGCATCCACCGGCCAGATCTGCACGAACTGGGTTTGCTGGCCTTCGACCAGTGCCTTGCCCCACTTGGTTTTCTGCGCGCTGCCATCGAGCTTCGGCAAGCTGATCAGCAGGACAGTGTCTTCAGCGGGGCGTGAGCAGTATTCGATCAGCGCGGCGGCGCCTTTGTCGCCAGGTTTACCGGATGGCAGGCGCAGTTCCAGCAGGCGTTTTTCGGCGAACAGCGACATGCTTGCGCCGGCCTGCAGCAACGTACCCCAATCGAAATTGGCATCGGCGGCGAACACCTGACGTTCGTCGAAACCTTGCTGACGGGCAGCGGTGCGGATGGCGTCGGCGGCTTCCTGACACAGCAACGGATCATCGCCGCTGATGATGTAAACCGGCGCGAGTGCGCCTTGCAGGTGTTTGCCGAGTTGCGCGGGAGCGAGCTTCATAAAGAAGGGCGAGCGGGGCGCCTGAGCACCCCGGCCGTCTTACTGCTGCGGGATTTCGAGCGGCGACTGACGCGGAGTTTCCGCCTCAGCCTTCTGCGCCGCTTCCAGCGCATCGGCTTCAGCCTTGGCGCGGTCGTTGGCGGTTTGCTGCAGTTGCTGCAACTGGCCCGGGGTCAGCTGCGACAGGCGCAGCATCATGCGTTGCACCAGCTCGCGACGGATTTCATGACGGGCGTCGTTGGCTTCCTGATCGGAGCCGACGAGGTTGTTGCCGTCGTGAATGAACACCTTCTGCACTTCGAGCTTGTCGCTAAGCAGGGACAGGTCTTTGTCGCCGCGGATGTCATAGCTCAGCACAGTGTTGACCTGATACTCGCCTGTGCGCCCGGCACCGGCATAGCTGAGAATGCGCTGGCTTTCCTGCTCGTCAGCCAGATACAGCTTGTACGGCGCGCCGCTGTAAACCTTGACGCCGCTGGACTCCAGCGTCTGACGCAGCTGTCTTACGGTTTCGCCATAAGCGTTACGCGCGCTCAGGTCGATTTCCTTGATCGACAGTTCGTTGGTGCCGGTACCACGCAACTGGAAACCGCAGGCGCTCAGCAGAACGGCGAGGCCCATCACCAGCAGATTGCGTTTGATCATTGTGTTGCTCCCCTTGAAACCAGGTGAGCCGACTCTGCGGCCCGAAAGGTTTTACTGGCTGCCAGGCGAGCCTGGCAGCCGATCCAATTTAGCTGGCGACGATGTTGACCAGTTTGCCCGGCACCACGATCACTTTGCGAATGGTCAGGCCGTCGACGAAACGCAGCACGTTTTCGTTGACGCGCGCGGCGGCTTCGATCTCTTCGCGGGTGGCGCTGGCCGGCATTTCGATCTGCCCGCGCAGCTTGCCGTTGACCTGAATGACCAGGGTCAGGTTGTCCTGCACCAAGGCACTTTCGTCCACGGCCGGCCAGCCTGCATCGATCACCGCATCGGCGTGACCCAACTGCTTCCACAGTTCGTGGCTGATGTGCGGGGTGATCGGTGCCAGCAGCAGGGTCACCGCTTCCAGACCTTCGTGCAGCAGCGCGCGGTCCTGTTCGGTGCCTTGGGCGGCTTTTTCCAGCACGTTCATCAGCGTCATCACCTGAGCGATGGCGGTGTTGAATTTGTGGTTCTGGCCGACGTCATGGCTGGCCTGCTTGATCGCCAGGTGAATCGCACGACGCACGGTTTTCTGTTCGTCGTTCAGCGCGGCGATATCCAGTTTGTCCGGCAGGCCCTGGGTGACGTGGGCTTGCGCAAGACGCCAGACGCGCTTGAGGAAACGGTGCGAACCTTCAACGCCGGAATCGGACCATTCCGCGCTCATGTCAGGCGGCGAGGCGAACATCATGAACAGACGGCAGGTGTCGGCGCCGAACTGGTCGATCATCGACTGCGGGTCGACGCCGTTGTTCTTCGACTTGGCCATCTTCTCGGTACCGCCGATTTCCACCGGCAGGCCGTCGGATTTCAGCTTGGCGCTGATCACCTTGGCTTTGCTGTCACGCTCAAGCTCCACGTCCGCCGGGTTGAACCAGGTGTAGGCACCATTGGCTTCGCGACGATAGTAAGTCTCGGCGATCACCATGCCCTGGGTCAGCAGGTTCTTGAAGGGCTCATTGGAGCTGACCAGACCTTCGTCACGCATCAGCTTGTGGAAGAAGCGCGCGTAAAGCAGGTGGAGAATGGCGTGTTCGATACCACCGATGTACTGATCCACCGGCAGCCAGTGATCGGCTGCGGATTTTTCTACCAGGCCACCTTCAAAATGCGGCGAGGCGTAACGGGCGTAGTACCACGACGACTCGACGAAGGTGTCCATCGTGTCGGTTTCACGCTTGGCCGGCGCGCCGCATTTCGGGCAGCTGCATTCGTAGAACTCGGGCATGCGCGCCAGCGGCGAACCGGCGCCGTCCGGCACCACGTCTTCCGGCAATACGACCGGCAGTTGATCTTCCGGCACCGGCACGTCGCCGCACGTGGCGCAGTGGATGATCGGGATCGGGCAGCCCCAGTAGCGCTGGCGGCTGATGCCCCAGTCGCGCAGGCGGAACTGGGTGCGCGAGGCGCCCAGTTGTTTCTTGATCAGCGCCACTTCCATGGCGTCGAACGCGCCGGCGAAGTCGAGGCCGTCGAACTCACCGGAGTTGATCAGCGTGCCGTGCTCGCCGTAAGCGTCTTGCCACGGCGCCGGGTTGCTGTCACCGGAGCTGGTGCGCACCACCGATTTCACCGGCAGGTTGTACTTGTGAGCGAATTCGAAATCGCGCTCGTCGTGCGCCGGAACCGCCATGACCGCACCGTCGCCGTAGTGCATCAGCACGTAGTTGGCGACCCACACCGGCAGCTTCTCGCCGGTCAGCGGGTGCTCGACGAACAGGCCGGTCGGCAGGCCTTTCTTTTCCTGGGTGGCGACATCGGCTTCAGCGACGCTGCCGCCCTTGCATTCAGCGATGAACGCTTGCAGCTCGGGATTGTTCTGCGCGGCCAGGGTGGCCAGCGGGTGCTCGGCAGCCACGGCGACGTAGGTCGCGCCCATCAGGGTGTCCGGACGGGTGGTGAAGACTTTCAGGGTGCCGGCTTCGCCGATCGAATCGACGTTGTACGGGAACTGCACTTCCATGCCACGGGACTTGCCGATCCAGTTGCGCTGCATGGTCTTGACCTGTTCCGGCCAGCCAGTCAGTTCATCGAGGCTTTCCAGCAGCTCGTCGGCGTAAGCGGTGATCTTGAAGTAGTACATCGGGATTTCGCGCTTTTCGATCAGCGCGCCGGAGCGCCAGCCACGGCCGTCGATGACTTGCTCGTTGGCCAGAACGGTCTGGTCGACCGGGTCCCAGTTCACGGTGCCGTTCTTGCGGTAGATCACGCCTTTTTCGAACAGGCGCGTGAACAGCCATTGTTCCCAGCGGTAGTAGTCCGGCTTGCAGGTGGTCACTTCACGGGACCAGTCCACCGCGAGGCCGAGGCTGCGCAGCTGCGACTTCATGTAGGCGATGTTCTCGTAGGTCCACTTGGCGGGCGCTACGTTGTTTTTCATTGCGGCGTTTTCCGCCGGCATGCCGAACGCATCCCAACCCATGGGCTGCAGAACATTCTTGCCCTGCATGCGCTGGTAGCGCGAGATCACGTCGCCAATGGTGTAGTTGCGCACGTGGCCCATGTGCAGCTTGCCGCTGGGGTAAGGGAACATCGACAGGCAGTAGTAGGTTTCCTTGCCTGGCTGTTCACTGACTTCAAAGGACTTTTGCTCATCCCAGAACGACTGGGCGGCGGCTTCGATCTCACGTGGCTGATATTGTTCGTGCATGGCTACTTTTGTACTGGATAGGGGTGGCCTAATCCTCTTCGACGGCGGCATCCGGGATGGCCCGGGTGCGCTGGAAGTGGAATGACAGGAAGCGCCGTAGCATACATGACCGCGCTTGGCCGAGGGAAACCCTGATTACAGCTGTTTGCCCGACCTTTTGGACGACGAGGGCCGTTGGTCGCGGCGTGTAGCCGGTTCGTGCAGCGAAGCTAAGCTCTAATTGGGGAGTGAGTCTTATCTTCAATGAGGTGAGGGATGGTGGAGCAACGGAAAAAGAACGTAACGAAACCCGAGTTGTATGAAAGGTTGATCGATCGTCTGGGCATGGCGCTGGACGCCGTGAAAACCGCTGACCGGCTGCGCGACGAGCGCCCCCTGGAACTGGAATTGCGTGGCTTGAGTCCCGCCGAGTTCAAACTGGTCAAGGCCTATCTGGATCGCAGTGAACGTGAAACGCAGGGATGCCTGTCTCAAGCAGTGAAGCAGCTCGATGCAGCACATTCGGCCAAGGTCATCTGGCTCAAGGACAAGGCGCCGCGCAGAGACACCGGCAAGGTGCGTTCTGTGCAGGCCAAGTAAGCGCATGGCAGGTCATGAAACGGATCTTTTGCAACAGGATCCCGCCTATTGGTTGTAACGCGTAATCAACACTCTTAGGCTTCGGGCATCTTTGGAGATGCCCGATGCCCTTTCGCTATTTCATCAAACAACTTTTATTGCCGCCCGGCATTCTTTTGCTGCTGTTGCTGGCCGCCTGGTGGCTGCGCCGCTCACGGCCACGGCTGGCTGGCGTGTGTTTTGCCCTTGGCTTTGGTGGCCTGCTGCTGATGAGCCTGCCGGTGGTCGTGCAGTGGAGCGCCAAGGCGCTGGAACGAGAGCCGCCGCTGGCGCGGCAGGAATGGGCAACGCTGGCGCAACGCGCCGATGCGATTGTGGTGCTGGGCTCGGGGCGTGAGCGCGGTGATCTGGCCTGGGGCGAAGACCAGCCGACCGGCGTCGGCCTTGAGCGTCAGCGTTACGCCGCACGCCTGGCCAAGGCCTCGGGCCTGCCGATCCTGACCAGCGGCGGCCTGCACTACGGCACGCCGCCGACCGAAGCGAAATTGATGGCAGATTCGTTGCGTGATGATTTCGCCGTAACGGTGCGCTGGCAGGAAGGCGAGAGCCGCACCACATGGGAGAACGCGAAGATGACGGCAGATATTCTCTTGCCCCAGGGGATCAAGCGGGTCGTCGTGGTGACGCAGGCGTGGCACATGCCGCGTGCGGTGTGGAGCTTTGAGCAGGCGGGTTTTGAGGTGGTGCCGGCACCGGTGGGTTTCCTCGGTACCGATAACGCTCGCCCGTTTGGCGGCTGGTTGCCGGAATTCAAGTCGATCTGGCAGAGCGGGCAATTGCTCAATGAAGCGGTGGGGCAGGTGGGGTACTCGTTGTTTTACCGCTGAAGATCATTGTGGCGAGGGGATTTATCCCCGATGGCGCGCGTAGCGGCCCCTCTCTTACCTTCAGAAGAGGGGACTGCTGCGCACTCCAGCGGGGATAAATCCCCTTGTCACATTTCTCAGAGGGTCTTCGACATGCGGCTGGCCATCAGCGCCCAGCCAAACAGCAGCAGGCACAACGCGATCAACGGCCACGAGCGCCATTGCAGATACGGCGTCAGATCGTGCATCGGCACCACTTCGCCATACAACACGCCTTGTTCGAACTGCGGAATCTGCTCGGTGATCTGGCCGAACGGATTGATCAGGCCGGTAACGCCGTTGTTGGTCGCGCGGATCATCCAGCGTCCGGCTTCCAGCGCGCGCATCTGCGCCATCTGCAAATGCTGCAGCGGGCCGATGGACGTGCCGAACCAGGTGTCGTTGCTGATCGTCAGCAACAGATCACTGCGTGCCGACAGGCCAGCGGCGAATTCCGGATAGACCACTTCGTAGCAGATAAACGGTGCGATCTGGTAACCCTTGGCCTGCAAGAGCGCTTGATCCGACGGGCCGCGAGCGAAGTCCGACATCGGCAGGTCGAAGAACGCGATCAAGCCGCGCAACAGGTCCTGCAACGGCACGTACTCGCCGAACGGCACCAGTTTCTGCTTCAGGTAAGTGCCGTCGCCTTCGCCGACCACGGTGATGCCGTTGAAGAAGCGCCGCTCGTGATGCACGGTTTGACGGATCGGCACGCCGGTGATCAACGCCGACTTACGCTCGGCGGCGAAGTTGCCCATCATCGTCAGGTAGCCCTCGGCGGACTCCTTCAATACCGGCACGGCGGTTTCCGGCCAGATCAGCAGATCGACCGGTTTGGAGCGGAAGCTCAGATCACGGTACAGCGCCAGTTGCGCGTTGAGCTCGGCCGGGTCCCATTTCATGCTCTGCGCGACGTTGCCCTGAATTGCGGCCACGGTCAGCGGTGCGCCGGACGGGCTGGTCCACGCGTGGCCTTTGAGGGCGATGCCTGCTACCCAAGGCCCCGCCAGAAGTACCACACCGGCCGTGATGAAACCCTTGCGTCGCGCCTGCAACAAGCGCGACGCGTTGTAGATCAGCGCTGCGGTCAGTGCCAGAACAAACGATACCAGCCACATGCCGCCCACCGGAGCGAGCCCGGCCAGCGGGCCGTCGAGCTGGCTGTAACCGGAATAAAGCCATGGGAAACCGGTGAGGAACCAGCCGCGAAAAGCTTCCTGGCCGACCCACAACGCCGCAAACGCCAAGGCATCCGCCAGCGGTGCTTCGTTACGCCGCAACCAGCGTGCCCACAGCCACGCGGGCAGGGCGAAGAACCAGGCAATCGCCGCGGTGAACAGCAGCATCAAGAACCCGGCGAGCAACACCGAAGCGCCACCAAAGTGGTGGATGCTGTAATAGATCCAACTGGTGCCGGCACCGAACAGGCCGAAGCCGAAGCACCAGCCACGGCCGAGCGCCTGACGCGGGCTCAGCTCACGCAAACCGGCATAGAACAGACCAACCGCCAGCAATGCCAGCGGCCAGATGTCGAACGGTGCGAGAGCGAATGTGGTGATTGCACCGGCCGCCACGGCCAGCAGGTTACCGGGCCAGCCGGGGCGGGTTGTCCAGCGCATTTCAGTCCTTAGATTTCTTACCGGGCGATTGGGGTCAGTCGCAGCAAATGAATCCGACGGCTGTCGGCGTTCAGGATGCGGAAGCGATAGGCGCCGATTTCAGTGATTTCGTTGCGTTTTGGCAAGTGGCCGAACGCGCTCATCACCAGACCGCCAACGGTATCGAACTCGTCGTCGGAGAATTCGCTGTCGAAGAACTCGTTGAAGTTCTCGATCGGCGTCAACGCCTTGATCAGGAAATCACCGCTGGGCAGGGGCTTGATGTAGCTGTCTTCTTCGACGTCGTGCTCGTCCTCGATGTCGCCGACGATCTGTTCCAGCACGTCTTCGATGGTCACCAGGCCGGCCACACCGCCGTATTCGTCGATGACGATGGCCATGTGGTTGTGGTTGGCGCGGAATTCACGCAGCAACACGTTCAGGCGCTTGGACTCCGGCACGAAGGTGGCCGGGCGCAGCAGGTCCTTGATGTTGAAGCTGTCGCCGTTTTCCTTGAGGATCAGCGGCAGCAGATCCTTGGCCAGCAGCACGCCCATCACGTCGTCATGGCTTTCGCCGATGACCGGATAGCGCGAGTGGGCCGAGTCGACCACGGCGGGGAGGAATTCGCGGGGTGTCTGGGTCGCCTTGATGCTGATCATCTGCGAGCGCGGCACCATGATGTCGCGAACTTGCAGGTCAGCCACCTGGATGGCGCCTTCGACGATGGCCAGCGCTTCGCTGTCCAGCAGTTTGTTCTGATGTGCATCACGCAGCAGCTCGAGGAGCTCCTGACGGTTCTTCGGCTCGTGGGCAAAAGCCTGGGTCAGTTTACCCAGCCATGACTTCTGCCCGTTGCTCGATCGATCTTCGCTCATAGCGATTACTCTGAATCCTTTGTTGTAACGATGGGGGTGTGTTCGGTTTCGTCATCCGCGTACGGATCGGGATAGCCCAGTTCAGCAAGCAACTCGCGTTCCAGTGCTTCCATTTCTTCGGCTTCGTCGTCATCTATATGGTCGTAACCCAGCAGATGCAAGCAGCCGTGAATGACCAGATGTGCCCAGTGGGCCTTTAGTTCCTTGCCCTGCTCGGCGGCTTCGCGTTCGACCACGGCCACGCAGATCACCAGATCGCCGAGCAGCGGGATATCGAGAAATTCGTCTGGCACTTCCGCCGGGAACGACAACACATTGGTCGCGTAGTCCTTGTGGCGCCAGGTGTGATTGAGCTCGCGGCCTTCTTCCTCGTCGACCAGACGAATGGTCATTTCCGAATCAGCGCTGCGCTGGCGCAGGGCCAGTTCGCACCACTGACGGAACTCGGCTTCACTCGGCGCGCTGGCCTCGGTGGCGATTTGCAGATCCAGCTCAAGCATCGCGCGAGGCTTCCTTCGCAGCTTCGGCACGGGTCTCGAAGCGCTCGTAGGCCTCGACGATCCGCTGCACCAACGGGTGGCGCACGACGTCTTTGGGCTGGAAGTGGGTGAAGCTGATGCCCGGCACGTCTTTGAGCACTTCTATCACATGGTGCAAGCCGGACTTGGTGCCGCGCGGCAGGTCGACCTGGGTGATGTCGCCAGTGATCACGGCGGTGGAGCCGAAGCCGATCCGCGTGAGGAACATCTTCATCTGCTCGACGGTGGTGTTCTGGCTTTCGTCGAGAATGATGAAGCTGTTGTTCAGCGTACGACCGCGCATGTAGGCCAGCGGCGCGACTTCGATCACCTGTTTCTCGATCAACTTGGCGACGTATTCGAAACCGAGCATTTCGTACAGCGCGTCGTAGAGCGGGCGCAGGTACGGGTCGATCTTCTGCGACAGGTCGCCGGGCAGGAAGCCGAGTTTTTCCCCCGCTTCGACCGCCGGACGCACCAGCAGGATGCGGCGGATCTGCTCGCGCTCGAGCGCATCTACCGCGCAGGCCACGGCCAGATAGGTCTTGCCGGTACCCGCCGGGCCGATGCCGAAGTTGATGTCGTTGCCGAGGATTTCCTTCACGTAGCGCTGCTGATTCAAGCCGCGTGGGCGAATCATGCCTTTCTTGGTGCGCAGGGCGACGGTCGCTTCGGCAGGGGCCGGGTTGTCGATATCTGCTGATTCCTGAATGAACAGGTGCACCAGGTCTGGCGACAGCTCGGTACCCTTGGTTTCCCGGTACAGGCGGCGCAGCAGGTTTTCTGCGGACGTGGTGAGTTTTGGATCGCCAATCAGCTCGAACTGGTTTCCGCGATTGCGGATCTCGATGGCCAGGCGCTGTTCGATCAAGCGCAAATGCTCGTCGAATTGCCCGCACAGATTGGCGAAGCGGCGAGCCTCAAAAGGCTCGAGGAGAAAACGATGTGGTTCGATGGGTGCGTTCAAGGTCGTATTTAGCCGCCCTGGGGCAATTAGGATGAAATCAAGGATAACGCCAGTGGCGTGGGTGCGAAAGCTCTTAAATATCGACGCTGCTTTCCAACCCATTGTCTGTGGCTGGCGGGGTCTTTTGTGGTGAGGGGATAAATCCCCTCACCACAGAAACCCCATCCACAATGCGATGGTGTTACTGGATCAGCGAACCACGCAGCGAGTGCGGTTGCGCGGCGTCGATGTGCACATCGGCGAACTGACCGATCAGGGTGGGATTGTCGCAGCGGAAGTTGACGATACGGTTATTCTCGGTACGCCCTTGGAGCTCGCCCGGGTCTTTCTTCGAGTAATCGGTCACCAGAATGCGCTGGATCGAACCGACCATTTGTCGGCTGATTTCGAAGCCCTGCTGATTCAAACGATGTTGCAGCGCGTTCAGACGTTCTTTCTTCAATTCTTCCGGGGTGTCGTCGGCCAGATCGGCAGCGGGCGTGCCCGGGCGCTGGCTGTAAACGAACGAGTAGGAGAAATCGAAGCCGACATCGGCAATCAGCTTCATGGTCTGTTCGAAGTCTTTCTCGGTTTCACCGGGGAAGCCGACGATAAAGTCCGAACTGATGCAGATCCCCGGCACGGCAGCGCGCAGTTTGCGCAGTTTGGATTTGTACTCCAGCGCCGTGTGGTTACGCTTCATCGCCGCGAGAATCCGGTCCGAGCCCGACTGCACCGGCAAGTGCAGGTGCTTGACCAGTTCCGGCACTTCGGCGTGGGCCTGGATCAGGCTGTCGGAGAACTCCAGCGGATGCGACGTGGTGTAGCGGATGCGGTCGATGCCATCGACAGCGGCGACCACGCGAATCAGCTCGGCCAGGTCGGCCAGGCGACCGTCGTGGGTCTGGCCGCGATAGCCGTTGACGTTCTGCCCGAGCAAGGTCACTTCACGCACGCCGTGTTCGGCCAAGTGAATGATTTCCGCGATCACGTCGTCGAACGGTCGGCTGACCTCTTCGCCACGGGTGTACGGCACCACGCAGAACGTGCAGTACTTGCTGCAACCTTCCATCACTGACACATAAGCGCTCGGGCCGTCGATACGCGGCTCCGGCAGGTGGTCGAATTTTTCGATTTCCGGGAACGACACGTCGACCTGCGGCAGCTTGCTGCTGCGCGCGGCGTCGATCATTTCCGGCAGGCGGTGCAGGGTCTGCGGGCCGAACACCACGTCGACGTACGGAGCGCGATCACGGATCGCTGCGCCTTCCTGACTGGCCACGCAACCGCCGACGGCGATGACCATGTCCGGGTTGGCCAGCTTCAGTTCGCGCCAGCGGCCGAGCTGCGAATACACGCGGTCTTGCGCGCGTTCGCGGATCGAGCAGGTATTGAGCAGAATCACGTCGGCATCTTCCGCGCGAGCGGTGACTTCCAGGGCCTGATGTTCGCCCAGCAGATCGACCATGCGCGAGCTGTCGTACTCGTTCATCTGGCAACCGTGGGTTTCGATGTAAAGCTTCTTGGCCATGGATTCGGGTCGTCACGTGATTCAAAGAACCGCGCATTATAGGGAACAAGCCGTCAGGTTCCTACCGCTGTGCGTCCGGTGGCTATGCTATAGTTCGCGCCCTCATTTTTACCCCGATGTTATCCGCCCGCCATGACCAAACGCGAAGCTCCAATCTACAAGGTGATTTTCCTCAACCAGGGCCAGGTGTTCGAAATGTACGCCAAGCAGATCTATCAGAGTGATCTGTGGGGTTTCCTGGAAGTTGAAGAATTCGTCTTTGGCGAGCGCACGCAAATGGTCGTCGATCCGAGCGAAGAAAAGCTCAAGGCGCAATTCGAAGGCGTGGTGCGCAGTTTTGTGCCGATGCATTCGATCGTGCGCATCGACGAAGTGGAGCGTCTGGGCACGCCGAAAATCAGCGAGGCCCGGGGCGCGGTCGGCAATGTCATGCCGTTTCCGATGCCGATGCCTGAGAAGTAAGCACAGCTTTGGATTTGGAATGATGTTGTGGCGAGGGGATTTATCCCCGCTCGGCTGCGAAGCAGTCGCAATCCATCCAGCAATATGTGTCAGACAGAACCGGGTTGCAGGGTTTGGGGCCGCTTCGCAGCCCAACGGGGATAAATCCCCTCGCCACAGGTCATCTCCACAGCGCTTATGGCAGTGGTGAGAATGGCGTGCGCCCATCGGCGTTCTGCAGTTCCATCAGGTATTTGCGGAAAATCTGCCCGAGCACCTGAGTGGCGGTTTCGAGATCTTCGCGGGACATCTTTTCCGAGACTTCGTCAGCCGTGTCCAATGCCTCTTCAGCACCGTTGACCGCTGCCATCTTCAGCACGATGTAGGCCTGGATATTGTTGGCCTGCACACCTTCACCGTGGAAGAACATGCTGCCGAGCTTGTATTGCGCCTGGGCGTGGCCTTGCAACGAGGCCTTTTCGAAATAGGTCAGGGCTTGATTGAGGTCGCGCGGCGCGTTCTTGCCGTCGTAATAGAACTCACCCAACTCGTATTGCGCTTGCGCGTCCCCTTCGTCCGCCGCTTTCTGGCAGGCGGCCAGTGCCTGCGTGACGTCTTGCGGCTGAGTATTGAGGGTGCAACGACCCATCGCCGGGATCAACAACGAGTTGCCGCCTGCTTGTGCATGCGCGAGCAGGGGCTGAAGGAGCAACAGGCAGCCCAATGCAAGGGTGCGGCCGGTGCGGTTCATGGGAATCGACTTACCTCTGAAGGGCACGCGGACCCGTCGAGGGATCCAATAAGCGCGCATTATGAAATAAGCAGGGCCAACCTTACAAAGTCTTTACTCGTTTTTCTGCTGCGTGGGGAATATATCGCCCGATTCGGGCAGGATTTGCGCAGACAGGTCGGAAAAACCGTGGCGATGTAGGTGAAAGCTGACGCTGGCCATAGCCAACGTCAGCGGTACGGCGATTATTTCAATGCGGCGAAGGCACGCTCGGCGGCGTCCAGCGTCAGTTGCAACTCGGCTTCGCCATGGGCGATCGAGGTGAAACCGGCTTCGAAAGCGCTCGGCGCCAGGTACACGCCACCTTCCAGCATCAAGTGGAAGAAGCGACCGAACATTGCTGCGTCGCTGGCCATCACGTCGTCGAAGGTGACGATGTCGTCGGCGCCGCTGAAGTACAGACCGAACATGCCGCCGGCCTGAGTGGTCACGAACGGGATGCCCGCAGCATCGGCACGCTGCTGCAGACCGTCGAGCATGCGCGCGGTGTAGTCGGTCAGTTCGGCGTGGAAGCCTGGGCGGCTGATCAGGCGCAGGGTCGTCAGGCCGGCAGCCATCGCCAGCGGATTACCCGACAACGTACCGGCCTGATACACCGGACCCAGCGGAGCGATGCGCTGCATGATCTCGCGCTTGCCACCGAAGCAGCCCACCGGCATGCCGCCGCCGATGATCTTGCCGAACGTGGTCAGGTCCGGCGTCACACCGTAGTGCGCCTGGGCACCGCCGAGGGCGACGCGGAAACCGGTCATCACTTCGTCGAAAATCAACACCACGCCGTGCTTGTCGCACAGCGAACGCAGACCTTCGAGGAAGCCCGGCGCTGGCGGCACGCAGTTCATGTTGCCGGCGACCGGTTCGACGATGATGCATGCCACGTCCTCACCCACTTCAGCGAGCATCGCTTCAACCGCGTCGATGTCGTTGAACGGCAGGGTCAGGGTGTGTTTGGCGAACGCTGCCGGCACGCCGGCCGAGCTCGGTACGCCTTGGGTCAGAGCGCCGGAACCGGCCTTGACCAGCAGGCTGTCGGAGTGGCCGTGGTAGCAGCCTTCGAATTTGATGATGCTGTCGCGCCCGGTGTAACCACGGGCCAGACGGATCGCGCTCATGGTCGCTTCGGTGCCGGAGCTGACCATGCGCACCATGTCCATCGACGGCACCAGCGAGCAGACCAGATCGGCCATCTCGGTTTCCATCGATGTCGGTGCGCCGTAGGACAGGCCGTGTTGCAGCTGATTGCGCACCGCGTCGAGCACGTCCGGATGGCTGTGGCCGAGGATCATCGGGCCCCACGAACCCACGTAATCGACATAACGCTTGTCATCTTCGTCGGTGACGTAAGCGCCTTCGGCGTGTTTGAAGAACAGCGGGGTGCCGCCGACGCTCTTGAACGCGCGCACCGGCGAGTTGACGCCGCCGGGGATGTGTTTCTGAGCATTGGCAAACAGGGTTTCGGAACGAGACATGATCGGGCTCTCAAATCAGATTTTCAGAAGTTCGTTGAAGGCGCGGGCGCGGCGGGTCACTTCGGCGCTGCTCTCGGCGCCGAACAAACCGTGGATCACGGCGAGCAGATCGACACCGTGCTCGACCAGCGGCGCGGCGTTATCGAGGGTGATCCCGCCAATCGCGCAGATCGGCAAGTGCAGCGTGCGTTTGGCTTCGTCGAGCAAGTCGAGGCTGCAACTCGGCGCACCGGGTTTGGTGGTGGAATTGAAGAAGCGGCCGAAGGCAACGTAACTCGCACCTTCTTTGGCGGCTTGTTCGGCCAGAGCGATTTGCCCATGGCAAGTCGAACCGATGATCGCTTTCGAACCGAGCAGGGCGCGGGTCGGCGAGAGCGGGCCGTCGGTCTGGCCCAAGTGCACGCCGACGTTGAGGCGTGCGGCCAGCTCGGCGTCATCGTTGATGATCAGTTGCGTCTTGTAGCGCTCGCACAGGTTGCGCAACGCCTCGGCCTCGCGCAGACGGCGGGCCTCGTCGCTGCTCTTGTCGCGGTATTGCAGCAGGGTGACGCCGCCGTCGAGCGCCGCCTCCACGTAAGACAGAAACTTGCCGGTCAGCAACTGGCTGTCGGTAATGGCATACAGGCCACGGAGTTTCATCGGGCAGACCTCACGACGTTACGAGCAGAAATCCAGCGGCAGGCGACGCGGCACGAACTGGCCTTTGCCCAGTTGTTCGGCATCGCGCAAAGTGCGCCAGGTGTAATCCAGCGCGCTGCGCACGGCACTGGCCAGGTGCTCGCCCTGGGCCAGGCGACCGGCCAAAGCGCTGGCCAATGTGCAACCGGAGCCGTGGTAGCTGCCCGGCAGGCGCTGGCAGATAAAGGTTTCGCGCAGGCCGTCGCGGCTGTACACGCGGTTATGGATTTCAGTTTCGTCGCCATGGCCGCCGGTAATCAGCAGGTTTTTGACGAATGGCAGGAGTTTTTCCGCGCACTCGTCGGCCGTGCCTTCGGGCAGTTCGGCGAGGATGCGCGCTTCAGGAAGATTGGGCGTGGCAATGATCGACAGCGGCAGCAGACGTTCGCGCATCGCGTAGCCGACCTCGTCCTTGCCCAGGCGTCCGCCGCCGCCGGCACGCAGCACCGGGTCGCAGACCACTGGCAGGTGCGGGTGCGCCGAGAGCAGTTCGACCACGGTGTCGACCATCTCCAGCGAACCGAGCATGCCCAGTTTCACTGCGGCGACTTCGGAGTCGTTGAGCACGGCGTTGGCCTGGGCCAGTACCCACTCACGGTCGAGGACGCGGAAGTCAGTGACGTTGACGGTGTCTTGCACGGTCAGGGCGGTGACGGCCGGAGCCGCATGGCAACCCTGCGCGAGCAGGGCTTCGATATCTGCCTGCAAGCCGGCGCCACCACTGGGGTCGTGGCCGGAGAGACAGAGGACAACGGGGCGGGAGCTGTAGATATTCATGGTGCGCGAGCTTACCACCAAAGCTGATTTTGGGGTTCAGTACTCACGGTGTTTGCGAGCAGATTGTCGGACAACCCCGCAGTCTTTATTTGGAGCACATTTGTGGCGAGGGGATTTATCCCCGTTGGGCTGCGAAGCGGCCCCAAACCCTGCAATCCGGTCCTTTCTGACACACCTCGCTGGATGGACTGGCGACTGCTTCGCAGCCGAACGGGGATAAATCCCCTCGCCACAATTGGTCATCTATCAAGGAGGCTGTCGTCGCGAGTTGACCAACCCAACAGCTCTATCTCGGTGCTTTGCCCTGGAACGCCCGTTCTAGAGCCGTTGTAGGAAAAATTTCCATGGTGCTCAATGGCCATCAACGGCTATGCTAGGCTGGATCCAAACAATCACAGGTAATACCGGTTTTACGTCTACTCAAAGGGAATGGGGGGCTTCCTGACACAACCGGACGAGCCACGCTGGGGCTTCAATGCGCTATTTGCTGATGTTGCTGTTCTGCTTGCCCCTCATGGCGAGCGCTGTCGAATTCGACGAATTCACCCAGAGCCTGCCACTGGGCCGATCGCTGCAAGTGTTCGAAGACCCGAGCGGTCAGGCGACGATTGCCGACGTCCGTGCGCAAGACGCCGCCGGCCAGTTCAAAGCCCACGACAAAGCCACGCTGAACGCCGGTTACTCGCGTTCGGCGTTCTGGCTGAGGATCGACCTGCATTACCGCCCGAGCAACCCGGCCGCCCAGCGCACCTGGTTGCTGGAACTGGCCTATCCGCCACTCGATCACCTCGATCTGTACTTGCCTGGCGCCAACGGCGAATACCGACTGGTGCGCCAGACCGGCGATGCCTTGCCCTTCGCCAGTCGCGAGATCCGCCAGAACAATTACCTGTTCGACTTGCCGTTCAAACCGGATCAACAGCAGACGCTGTACCTGCGACTGGCCAGCGAAGGCTCGATCCAGGCGCCGGTGACGTTGTGGTCGAGCACCGCGTACCTCGAAGACCAACCGGTGCGCCTGTATGTGCTCGGCATCATTTATGGCGTACTGCTGGGGATGCTGGTCTACAACCTGTTCATCTACCTGAGCGTGCGCGATACCAGCTACCTCTATTACATCTTCTATATCGGCTCGTTCGGCCTCTATCAATTGTCGGTGAATGGCGCGGCGGTCGAGTATTTCTGGCCGGACAACCCATGGTGGGCCAACGCCGCGACGCCGTTCTTCATCGGTTGCGCCGGGCTGTTCGGCAGCCAGTTCGCCCGCAGTTTCCTGCAGACCAAGACCCACAGCCCCTGGCTGGATCGCTTGCTGATCGGCCTGATTGCCTTCAGTGCACTGGTGATCGGTCTGTCGCTGATGACCAGTTACGCCCTGGCCCTGCGCCTGGCGACCACACTGGCGCTGACCTTCACCGTGGTGATCTTTGCCGCCGGGATCCTTGCCTGGTGGCGCGGCCTGCGCGTGGCGCGTTACTTCATCATCGCCTGGTCGGCATTCCTGCTCGGCGGCATCGTCAATACGCTGATGGTGCTGGGCCTGCTGCCCAACGTGTTTTTGACCATGTACGCCAGCCAGATCGGCTCGGCGATCGAGGTTGCGCTGCTGTCGCTGGCGCTGGCCGATCGCATCAACGCCATGCGCGAACAACAGGCGCAGACCTTGTTCGACGCCGGGCAGAAACTCGAAGTGCTCAACCAGCAACTGGCCCACAGCAACAAGCTCAAGGACGAATTCCTCGCCACGCTGACTCACGAACTGCGCACGCCGATGAATGGGGTGATCGGTTCGCTGGAGCTGATGCAGACCGTCGACCTCGATCCCGAGCTTGAGCAATATCAACAAACCGCCGCCGGTTCCGCCCGCGACATGATGCGCATGGTCAATGGCATCCTTACCCTCACTGAATTGCAGGCCGGCAAACTCAAGGCGACGCCGGGCAGTTTCAGCCTGCGCGCAGTGGTCGAGGCGTTGCGCGTGCAGTTCGAAGGTAATGCAGCGAGCAAGTCGCTGGACTTCAAGGTCGAGGTGCTGCCGACCCTGCCGGATCGCTTGCTCGGCGACAGCGCGAAACTGGCGCAGTGCCTGGAATGCTTGCTGGACAACGCCATCAAGTTCACCCGCGTTGGCGGGCTGGCACTGCGCGTTACCGGGCGGCCGTCGGCGGATGAGCGCATGGCGCTGTCGTTTGCGGTGATCGACACCGGCATCGGTTTCACTGATCTGGGCGAGGCGACCCTGTATCAGCGTTTCTTCCAGCTCGACGGTTCGATGACTCGTGAATATGGCGGCTTGGGGGTGGGTCTTGCGATCTGTCGGCAACTGGTCGAATTGCTCGGCGGCAAACTCACCCATCGCTCCGAGCCGGGACGCGGCAGCCGCTTCCAGCTCGATGTCGAATTCGAACTGCCGGTGATCGAAGCGCCTGCGGATCAGCCGACTCGCGATTGCATTCGTGCGCCGCAGGACTGCACGGTGCTGCTGGTGGACGACAACAGCGTCAATCAACTGGTGATGCGTGGCATGTTGCTCAAGCTCGGTTTTCGCGTGCGCAGCGCTGACAACGGCGCCGCCGCGCTGGACTGCCTGCAACGGGAAAGTTTCGATGCAGTGCTGATCGATTGCCAGTTGCCCCGCCACGAAGGTGCATCGCTGTGCTGCCAGATCCATGCATTGCCAGGCTGCGCGCATTTGCCAGTGTTCATGCTGGCGCTGGGTGCGGATCGCGAACAATGCGCCCCGGGCGCGGCAATCGACTATCTGCCCAAACCGGTGAAATTCGAGGATCTGCAGGCTGCCTTGCAGCGCCGCGTGCTCAGTTGCTGATGGGGTAAAAGCGCCGCAAAAACGGCGCCTATGACACTTTGTTCAAAAAAACACCAGTGCTTAACTGGTGCCATTGCTGAACACGGAGCGCCGTCATGAACCTGCATCAGTTCGCCGAAACCCACGAAGTCACCAATCAGCCGCCGTCGCTGGACGGCACCAACCTGTACCGCATCGACCTGCCGCTGCAGGAGTGGTCGCGGCGTTTTGGCGCCGGTTGGGCCGAGGCGCGGATCGATGCCTATGGCGCACTCGCGGGTGGGCCGCTGATGGAAGCGGGGTTTCTCGCCAACCAGAACAAACCGGTATTTGCCAGCCATGATCGCTACGGCCATCGCATCGATCTGGTCGAGTTTCACCCGGCTTACCACGAGCTGATGCGCACGGCGATTGAACATGGCCTGACCTCGCTGCCGTGGGCGCACCCGCAGGACGGCGCACATGTCGCCCGCGCGTCGATGACCTATCTGCACAGCCAGGCCGAGGCCGGCAGTGGTTGCCCGCTGACCATGACCTTCGCCAGCGTGCCGGCCCTGCGCTTGCAGCCGGAGCTGGCTGAGCAGTGGCTGCCGAAAGTCCTCGCCACCGACTACGATCCGCGCAACGTCGGCATGGCGCACAAGGCCGGCGTGACCATCGGCATGGCGATGACCGAGAAGCAGGGCGGCACCGACGTTCGCGCCAACACCACCAAAGCCTATCCGGTCGGCGCCAGCGGCCCGGGTCAGGCCTATGAGCTGGTCGGGCACAAGTGGTTCTGCTCGGCGCCGATGTGCGACGCCTTCCTGACATTGGCGCAAACCGACAAGGGCTTGAGTTGCTTCCTGCTGCCGCGCCATCGCCCGGACGACACGCGCAATCAGTTCTACATCCAGCGTCTGAAAAACAAACTCGGCAACCAGTCCAACGCCTCCAGCGAAGTGGAGTTTCGTGGGGCGCTGGCATGGATGATCGGCGAAGAAGGGCGCGGCGTGCCGACCATTATCGAGATGGTCGCCATGACCCGTTTCGATTGCATGGTCGGCTCCAGCTCGCTGATGCGCCAGGCGCTGACCCAGGCCAGCCATCACTGCGCGCACCGCAAGGTCGGCGGCAAATTGCTCAGCGAGCAGCCGCTGATGCAAAACGTGCTGGCCGATCTGGCCCTGGAAAGCGAGGCCGCGCTGGCGCTGAGTCTGCGCATGGGCAAGGCGCTCGATCATCTGGATGATCGCCACGAAGCGCAGTTCGCGCGGCTGGTGACGGCAGTGGGCAAATACTGGATCTGCAAGCGCGCGCCAGGAATGATCAACGAAGCCGCCGAATGCATGGGCGGTGCTGGATACGTCGAGGACAGCATCCTGCCGCGCCTGTACCGGGAAGCGCCGGTGAACTCGACGTGGGAAGGGTCGGGGAATGTGCAATGTCTCGACGTGCTGCGCGCGTTGTCGAAGGAGCCGGGTGTGTTGGATGTGCTGTTCAGCGAATTGGGCGATGGCCATGGCGACAAACGTCTGGCCGCGCATATCCAGCAGTTGCAGGCGCAGTTCAAGGACACCAGTGACATTCAGTATCGGGCGCGGCAACTGACCGAAGACATTGCCCTTGGATTGCAGGCCAAACTGTTGCTGGAGGCTGGCCACTCAGTGGTCAGTGATGCCTTCATTGCCAGCCGCCTCGGCAGCGGTGGCCGCGTCTATGGTGCGCTGCCGCGTGGGCTGGACGTCGAAGCCATCGTCGCCCGCTCGACGCCACAGCTTTTCTGACCCACCTCAAATCCCCCCCCCCTGTGGGAGCGAGCCTGCTCGCGAAAGCGGTGTGTCAGTCGACATCTTTATTGGATGATCCACCGCATTCGCGAGCAGGCTCGCTCCCACAGGGGACATCATTGGTCTGCAGATTTAAGTGTCGCCACAACGCCACTGTTCCCGTGCGTCCACGATGCAGGCAAGATGAAGCTCTGCAAGTCAGAACACAGGAAGCTGATCGTGACCGAAGCGTTTATTGTCGTTCAAACCGCCGAACAAGCCGTGGATCGTCTGGCCGAGCTGCATGAGCGGGCCACCACTGCGCTGAATTCTGCCCTCAAGCGTTACCTCAAGGACCGCGTCGAGCCCGACGCCGAACAGCGTGCCCTGTTTCGTTATCCCGAACTGCGTCTGACCTACCACTGCCAGGGCGAAGTGCCGCAGACCACCCGCGCTTACGCCAAGGTGCAGCTGCCGGGCACTTACAGCGTCACCGTCACCCACCCGGCGGCGTTTCGCAAATACCTGCTCGAACAACTGACGCCGTTGATGCACGACTTCACCGTGACCGTCGAAGTCGGCGTCAGCCAGCAGAACATTCCGTATCCGTATGTGGTCGAGCAGGGCGATGAACTGGCCGGTTCCGGCGTCACTGCAGCGGTGCTGGCGCGGGTGTTCCCGAGTACCGATCTGTCCGCCGCTACCGATGGCATTGCCGACGGCCTCTACGACTGGGAAAACACTGATCCGCTGCCACTGGCGCTGTTCGACGCCGCGCGCGTGGATTTCTCGCTGCGCCGGCTGGTGCATTACACCGGCAGTGACTGGCGCCATGTGCAGCCGTGGATTCTGCTGACCAACTATCACCGCTACGTCGACCAGTTCATCGTTCATGGTCTGGAGCAGTTGCGCCGCGACCCGCGTTTCGTGCGCATGGTCCTGCCGGGCAACGTGATCATCGAGAAGAGCATGGACCACGGCGAAGCCTCGGCGATTGCCGCCGGTGTGGTCTGGCACCGTTACCAGATGCCGGCCTATCACCTGATCGCCAGCGATGGCCACGGCGTGACGCTGGTGAATATCGGTGTCGGCCCGTCCAACGCCAAGAACATCACCGATCACCTGGCCGTGCTGCGCCCGCATTGCTGGCTGATGATCGGCCACTGCGGCGGCCTGCGTCAGTCGCAGACCATCGGCGATTACGTGCTGGCCCACGCCTACATGCGTCGCGACGGCATTCTTGATCGGGTGGTGCCGCCGAATATTCCCATCCCGGCACTGGCCGAAGTGCAGCTTGCGCTTCAGCAGGCAGCGGCGAATGTCACTGGCGAGAAGGGCGACGATCTGAAGAAACGCCTGCGCACCGGCACGGTTCTGACCTACGACGACCGTAACTGGGAACTGCGCTGGGCTCAGGAACGGCCGCTGATCAACCTGTCCCGCGCGGTTGCGGTGGACATGGAAAGCGGCACGATTGCAGCGCAGGGTTATCGCTTGCGGGTGCCTTACGGCACGTTGCTCTGCGTTTCGGACAAGCCGCTGCACAGCGAAATCAAACTGCCGGGCTCGGCCAACGCCTTCTATGAGCGCGCGGTCAGCCAGCATTTGAAAATCGGCATCGAAGCGGTGGATCTGCTGCGTACCGAACTCAACTCGCTGCACTCGCGCAAACTGCGCAGCTTCGACGAGCCGCCGTTCCGTTAACGGTTAGTCGTGGTCATTTGGCGGTCGGGGCACTAGCATTGTCAGCCCTGATCGCTAAATGTTCTGTCTCTTATGTCCCGTCCCCCGCGTCCACCTTCCCGCCGTCCCGGCGTGAAGCCTCAGTCTTCTGCCCCGCGCCGTGTTGCCAAGGCACCACCGGCCGAGCCGAAACTGATCCTGTTCAACAAACCCTTCGATGTGCTGACGCAATTCAGCGACGGTGAAGGGCGGGCGACACTCAAGGATTACATCGATGTGCCGGGGATTTACCCGGCCGGACGCCTGGATCGTGACAGCGAAGGTTTGTTGCTGCTGACCAACGACGGCCAGTTGCAGGCGCGCATCGCCGATCCGAAACACAAACTGGCGAAGACTTATTGGGTGCAGGTGGAGGGCGAGCCGACGGCCGAGCAGTTGCAGCGCCTGCGCGATGGTGTCGAGCTGAATGACGGCATGACCCTGCCCGCCGAAGCGCGGCAACTGGCTGAGCCGCAATTGTGGCCGCGCAATCCGCCGGTACGCTTTCGCGCGACCATACCGACTTCATGGCTGGAACTGGTGATTCGCGAAGGGCGCAACCGTCAGGTGCGGCGCATGACGGCAGCGGTCGGGCTGCCGACGTTGCGGCTGGTGCGGGTCAGGATTGGCGACTGGACGATTGAAGGGCTGGATCAGGGCCAGTGGCGGGAAGTGCCGGCGCGCTTATAAGGCGCCGGATTCGATCAGGCCGATCACCACACTCTTGATGATGAACGCGGCCACGCCCAGGCCCAGCACGAAAAACAGAATGAACGAGCCGAACCGCCCGGCCTTGGACTTCTTCGCCAGATCCCAGACGATGAAACCCATGAAAATGATCAGGATGCTGACCAGACCGGTCATCATCCACTCTTCGAACAGTGCTGGATCCATTGGCGATCTCCGGCGCGGACAGGGCTGAAAGGGCGGCGGCGAGTATACGCCATGGTCGGTGGGGTGGCATTGATCTGGGGCTGATCCGCAATTGTTGCCCTCACCCTAACCCTCTCCCGGAGGGAGAGGGGACCGATCGGGGGATGCTGATGAGCTATGTCGACCTGTTCCAGCTGTTGCGAATCCGTAATCGACTCGGGCTTTCAGGTCGATGTATAACGCCTGACCCTGCGGTCGGCTCCCTCTCCCTCCGGGAGAGGGCTGGGGTGAGGGGCTTTTGCTCAGCTACGCAAATGAGTCAGCGGCAGTTCGGTGCTGTTGAGCACCTGATTCAGCACAAAACTCGACCGCACGCTGGTGACCCCCTCGATCCGGGTCAGGTGCCCCAGCAGTAATTTCTGGTAGTGATCCATATCCGGCACCACCACTTTCAACTGGTAGTCGGCATCCACTCCGGTCACCAGACTGCATTCCAGCACTTGCGGCAATGTGCGGATTGCCGCTTCGAAATTCTCGAAGCGTTCCGGCGTGTGCCGGTCCATGCCGATCAGCACATACGCGGTCAGGCTCAAGCCGAGCATCTTGCGATCGAGCAGCGCCACCTGGCGCGAGATATAGCCATCGTCTTCCAGCTGCTTGACCCGGCGCGAGCAAGGCGAGGGCGACAGACCGATGCGCTCGGCCAGTTCCTGGTTGGAGATACGGGCGTCGCGCTGCAATTCCGCCAAAATACTCAGGTCATACCGGTCGAGTTTGCTCATCAATCTGTCCTTGGTCGTAACTATTGCGGCGAATTATCTATCCAGGGTTAAAAATTGCGCAAGCAGTGTTTAATTGAGCAATTTTCGCAATCCTCTGTCGCGGCTTCAGGCCTATTCTTATCACCAGAATCACTGCTCGGTAACACAGTCCACGCGGCCCGCCCAATCAGGCCCGCCGCGGCCGCCACCCCCACCGGGGATGTGCCGGCCCCCGAGCTGCACGCTGTCCAGAAGACGGGGTGAGGTGAGCCGACGTCAAAAGCGTCGAGCCAGGACGAAGTTCTCAGAAGGGAGGCCGACGGGTCTCCCTTTTTTCTTGCCTGCGATTTCATGTTGGCGCCTCAATAAATAAGTCGCGCGACTGATAACCTGTTGCAGAACCCGATGGGGCTGTTTCGAGTCTCAGCAACAAGCCCTGCCAACGACAGGCTCCCGCAGTGAGGAAAAGCATGAATTCGCGCATCTGGCGTCTGGCCGGTGTTGGTTTGCTATGTGTGGGTGTCAGTGCGCAAGCGCTGGCCGATGAGCCGCAGAATCGCGGGCCGGGCAACGGGCCGCAGAACGACGGGATCATCCGTGGCGACAACAGCCGTCAGTTCGAGCACAACGGCCAGCCGCATAACAATGATGGTCAATGGCAGAACCGCAACCGTGTCGATGATCGTCCAGAACCGCCTCGCCAGCCGGGCAACAACCTGCCGATCCAGCCGCGACCCGACGCCGTGCACCAGACTCAGGAGCCGCGTCAGGGTTACTACCGCGACGAGCGCCCGCAGAACGGTTACCACAATCAACAGTGGCAGGCGCGGCCGCGTCCCGATGACAACCGCTGGCCGGGACGGCCCAACGGTCATGGCAATGGCTGGGGGCCTGGCCCGCAATATCGTCCGGGCCATGTGATCGATCGTTTTCCGGATCGTGATTACCGCGTGCCGTATCGCGGTCAGGATTACTTCTATTCCGGTGGCTATTGGTATCGCCCGCAAGGCCCACGCTACATCGTCGTGCAGCCGCCGCGCGGGATCCGCATCCAGTATTTGCCGGATTACGCCCGTGAAGTGTGGATCGGCGGCTCGCTGCTGTTCCTCGCCGCCGGTTCGTATTACGCCTATCAAGAGGCGACGCAGGATTACGTGGTGGTCGAGCCGCCGCTGCAGCAACTGCCGCAACCGCAAGCTCAGGGCTATGACGTCGAAGCCTACCCGGCCAACGGCCAGTCGCCGCAGCAAGTGCAGCAGGACGGTTACCAGTGCTCTCAGTACGCGGTGCAGCAAAGCGGTTTCGACCCGCGCACCGCGACCTATCAACCGGCACCCGAAGTGGTTCAGGCTTATCGCCAGGCGCAGGGCAACTGCCTGAGCAGTCGCGGTTACCAAGTCAATTATTGAGTGCGGGCGGCGAGCACCACTTCCTGTGGGTCGGCGTGCACCAGCACCTCGGCCTTCGGATATTCCTTGTGGATCGCCGCCGCCGCTTGATCGCTGATGCCATGGGCGACTGACAGGGTCAGTTCGCCCGGCAATTCCAGGTGCAATTGCACGAACCAGTGGTTGCCGGAAATCCGCGTGCGCAGGTCATGTGCACCCAGCACGCCGGGGACGCTGCAGGCCAGTTCGAGCATGTGCTGGCTGACATCGGTCGGCAACTCCTCGTCCATCAACACCGAAAAACTTTCCCGGGCGATCTGGATCGCACTCCAGAAAATGTACACGGCGATCCCCAGGCCAAACCACGCATCCAGTTGCGCAAAACCCATCCCGGCCAACACCAGCGCGATCAGGATGCTGCCGTTGAGCAGCAGGTCCGAACGGTAATGCAGCGAGTCGGCACGCACGGCGTTGGAGCCGGTCTGCTTGATCACCCGGTGCTGCAACATCAGCAGCGCCGCGGTCAGCAGCAGGGAAAAAACGATCACACCGATGCTCAGCCACGGCGCGCCAAGCGGCTCTGGTTTCTGCAAGCGCTCGTAGGCCTGAAACGCGATCAACACCGCGCTGCCACCAATGAACAACGCCTGGGCCATGCCCGCCAGCGATTCGGCTTTGCCGTGGCCATAACGGTGATCATCATCCGCCGGGCGCAAGGCGTAATGCACTGCCAGCAGATTGAGCATTGAAGTGACGCCATCCAGCGCCGAGTCGGTGAGGCCGGCGAGCATGCTCACCGATCCGCTGAGCCACCAGGCAATCGCCTTGGCGACGATCAGCGTGCACGCGACCGCCACCGAGGCGCGGGTCGCCAGCCGCAGCAGGCGGGCGTGTTCGGGGCTGGAGGTCATTGAACGTCCTTATTCAAGCGGCCGGTTGCAGACCGAACATCGCCAGTTGCTGAGTGCTGCCCTTGTGCTGGATCAGGCGCGGATCATCCAGAGGAAAATCTCGGCCCAGCTCGCTCTCGAGAATCGCCTGCAACTTGTGATTGTCGACCTGTCCATCCGGGCCGATGGCTTGCTTGAGCTTGGCCGGATCGATCTGCGCGGTGTGGCCTGGTTCGAAATAGATCGCCCCGGTGGCGAAGTCGACGGCAAACGCGATCAGCCCGGGAATGATGTAGAACAGCAGGCCGACGGCATCGAGCACGGCAATCGCCGGGTCGATCTTGCCGTCGATCTGGCCACGCCGGTCCGGGTAGAAAATCGAACCGCACGCCGACAGTTGCGTGAGCAGAGTGGCAACCAGAACACCGCCGATCAGGCGAGAGGGTAAGCGCATGGAAATGTCTCCTGAGTCATCAAATAACGAAGCTTCGTCTTGTGAAGTTAAGACCCTGACGAACGCCCGGCAGTTCGCCGTTATACTCGGCCCTCTGTTTGGGAGCCAGCATGATTTCTTTGCCGATCGACGATGTTTTACCCGCCCTGCGTGAAGCCCTCGCGTCACGCCACGAAGCCGTGCTCGAAGCACCGCCCGGCGCCGGTAAAACCACCCGCGTGCCTTTGGCCTTGCTCAATGAAGCCTGGCTGGCCGGGCAGACCATTGTCATGCTCGAACCTCGGCGTCTGGCTGCGCGGGCGGCGGCGGAGCGTTTGGCCAGCGAGCTCGGCGAGCAGGTCGGTGAAACCGTCGGCTATCGCATCCGCCTCGACAGCAAGGTCGGCCCGAAGACGCGTATCGAGGTGGTCACCGAAGGCATCCTCACCCGGCGCTTGCAGGACGACCCGGCGCTGGAAGGCGTGGGTCTGCTGATCTTCGACGAATTTCATGAACGCAGTCTCGACGCCGATCTGGCGCTGGCCCTCAGTCTGAACGGTCGCGAGCTGTTTCGCGCTGAACAGCCGCTGAAGATTCTGCTGATGTCGGCCACCCTCGAAGGCGAGCGGTTGGCGGGGTTGCTTGATGACGCGCCGATCCTGCGCAGCGAAGGGCGCATGTACCCGGTGACGATGCGCTGGGGCCGGCCGTTTCAGCCGGGCGAATATATCGACCAGCGGGTTACCCAAACCGTGCTCGAAGCGCTGCACGACGAGACCGGCAGCCTGTTGGTGTTCCTGCCGGGACAAGCGGAAATCCGCCGCGTGCACCAGCAATTGGCCGACGCCATCGGTGAGCGCAAGGACGTTTTGCTGTGCCCGTTGCACGGCGAACTCGACCTCAATGCGCAACGCGCGGCGATCGATCCGGCGCCGCCCGGTCAGCGCAAAGTGGTGCTGGCAACCAACATCGCCGAGACCAGCCTGACCATCAACGGCGTGCGCGTGGTCATCGATGCCGGGCTGGCGCGGGTGCCGCGTTTCGATCCGGGCAGCGGCATGACCCGCCTCGACACCCAACGCATCTCCAAGGCCAGCGCCACCCAGCGTGCCGGCCGCGCTGGGCGACTGGAGCCGGGCGTGTGCTATCGCCTGTGGTCGCAGGATCAGCACGAACAATTGGCAGCCTATGGCAGCGCAGAAATTCTCTCGGCGGATCTGGCCAGCCTCGCTTTGCAACTCGGGCGCTGGGGCGTGACCCCGGGCGAACTGGTCTGGCTCGACATACCGCCCGCCGCCGCGTATGCCCAAGCGCAGGATCTGCTGCAACGCCTCGGCGCCGTGCACGGCGACACGCTGACGGCCCACGGCCAGGCCATGGCCGAACTGCCGGCGCATCCGCGCATCGCGCATTTGCTGTTGCGCGGTCAGGCATTGGGGCTGGCGGCGATGGCCTGCGATGTGGCGGCGCTGCTCGGCGAGCGCGATATCCTGCGCGGCGCTGGCGCGGATCTGCACAGCCGATTGGTTCTGCTTTCCGGCGAAGAACGTGCTGGCCGCGGCGCGCAGGGCGGGGTGCAACGCGCCCGGCAATTGGCCCGGCAGTATCGCGGTTACCTGCGTGGCAAGCCGAGCGAACCGGTCAACGATCCCGAGCATCCGCGCTGGCTCGGCGCGCTGTTGGCGCTGGCCTACCCGGATCGTGTGGCCCAGCAACGGCGTGCCGGCGGTGCTGAATATCGTTTGGCCAACGGTCGCGCCGCGCTGTTCGCTGAGGCCGATAGCCTGATGAAGCACGAGTGGATCGTTATCGCCGACCTTGGCAGCCGTCAGGGCCAGCGCGAAGAACGCATCTATCTGGCGGCGGATTTCGATCCGGCGCTGTTCGATTCGGTGCTCGCCGAGCAAGTGCGCAGCGTCGATCAACTTGATTGGGATGAACGCGAAGGCGTGCTGCGCGCCGAGCGCCAGCGCAAGGTCGGCGAGCTGATTCTCAGCCGCGAACCTTTGATCGGTCTGGATGAAAGCGCGCGCAGTCAGGCTCTGGTCAATCTGGTGCGGCGCAAGGGGCTGGAGTTGTTGCCGTGGACGCCGGAACTGCGCCAGTGGCAGGCGCGGGTGGCGCTGTTGCGCCAGCTCGATCTGAACACTCAGGACGACAGCCAATGGCCGGATGTCAGCGATGCGGCATTGTTGAATACCCTGGAAGACTGGCTGATGCCGTATCTGGGCAAGGTCTCGCGGCTGAGTCATTTCGCCAACCTCGACCTGTCGAGCATCGTGCGCAATCTGCTGCCGTGGCCGCTGCCGCAGAAGCTCGACGAGCTGGCGCCGCATCATTTGAGCGTGCCGTCGGGTTCATCGATTCGTCTGGATTACAGCGAACATCCACCGATTCTCGCGGTGCGTTTGCAGGAACTGTTTGGTCTGGCCGATACGCCACGGATTGCCGGCGGCCGGCAAGTGGTCAAGCTGCACCTGCTGTCGCCGGCGCGGCGGCCGGTGCAGGTCACGCAGGACCTGGCCAACTTCTGGCGCAGCACCTATGCCGAGGTGAAGAAGGATCTCAAGGGGCGTTATCCGAAGCATTATTGGCCGGACGATCCCTTGGTCGCCGAAGCCACGGCGCGGGCGAAACCACGCGGCACCTGACCCGCAATGGCTGCGCGCCATTAGCCCATCCGTGCTAATTGCCCTTGGTTGTTCAGGCTCGCAAAATCGCCGCCTGAACAATAACCAGCCTTGTTGCCTGGCAACTTGCGCCCAAGGAACGGAACTGCCCATGACCTCTTTCTTCAAGCTGAAGAAGTTGATCTTCTTGTCGGCTGCGCTATTGGCCGCCTCCAATCAGGCCATGGCCGAAGAGCCCAATCCGATTGGCGACTGGTGGATTATCTACGGCAACGGCGTGCCCCAGAAAAACATCATGTACGTCGCCGATGCGACGTCGGTGGTGCCTTCGCAGAAAACCAAAGGCGCGACCATGGTCGCGGTGACGCTGGTGTATGAAGAACCCGGCAAACCGATGATCGACGTCTACAACCTCGAAGCCCAATGCTCTACGGGCAAGGTGCGTTTCATCAATGGCCAGTCCATCGAGCGTCTGGCCTACACCATGCGTCATCTGAAAGTTGCCAACCAATGGCAGACCCCGAAAGAGTTCTGGGTCCAGCAGGCGCTGAAGTTTGCCTGCGCGCCGGGCAGTCGCGCGAAAAACGACATGGCCGCCGTGGGCAAGATGGAATACCTGCAGATGATCGAGATGCTGCAGCAGATGTTTTTCAAGCTCGCGCCGATTCAGCAAAAGAGCCAGATGATGGACAACATCGACAGCCTGCTCGAACTGAAGAAATAAGCCGGGGCATCCAATGACTTACACACGTTTATGGCTGGCAACCCTGCTGGCAGGATTGCTCTTGAGCGGCTGTTCCACCATCGCGCAGAGCCGCTGGGAAGGTCGCGATCTCCAGGAAGCACTGGACCTGTTCGGCACGCCCGACGCGATGGCAAAGGAAACCGGGCCGAACGGCGAACCCTTGGCCGTACTGACCTGGCACAAGTCCGCGAGCTGGACCTCCACCGAAGCGGCCGGCACTTCGATGACCCATACCGGCAATGGCATGGTGTACACCGAGCACTACCAACAGGTCGGCCACAGTTCTACCTGCAAGTTGCAGGCGAAGATCAATCAACAGAAGAAGATCGCCCAGTTCCTGATCGAAGACGGGCGAATACTGCACGGCAAGTGCGCCAATGTCCGCTATGTTCCGGGTTACGTTCCGCCCGGCCTATAAGGGCAAAAGCGCTCAGGGCGCAGCGGGCAGCAGGAACCGCGCAATCACCGGCAAGTGATCGGAGATGCGCAAGGTATCGTCCTGTCGCACCTGTGCTTGCAGGCGTTTGAGCTTCGGGCTGTAGAACAGATAATCCACCGTGCGATCCGGGCCGTTGAGGCCGGGGTCGTTGGGGTAATGGGTCAGCCATTTGGCCCGATCGATACCGCCGGCCTCGTTGTTGGTCGGGATCATCGGGTACTTGTCCCACAGCAGATGCAGTTCGCTGTCGGCAGAGTAGGGCGTGCGGCGCTCGACCGGCAGGCGTCGATACTGGCCCAGCGGCAGCAGATTGAAATCGCCACCGATCAGCCACGGCAGGCCTTGGCTTTCATATTTGTCGAGGATTTTGGCCACGGCAGCCACTTGCGCCTGCACGTTGCCGTCCGCCTGGCTGGCGCGCTGCAAGTGGGTGTTGAACACGGTCAGTTGTCCGCCATCGCTGAGCGGCAGCTTGGCTGCCAGCAAGGCGTCTTTGGGCTGGAACTGGCGGCTGATGAAGTTGCTCGGGGCGACGGGCAGTTGCAGGCGTTCGGCGTGTTCGATGCGATAGCGGCTCAGCGTGGCCAACTGGCGGCCGACG
Organism: Pseudomonas sp. Sample_20; assembly: GCF_004307585.1. Taxonomy (NCBI): domain Bacteria; kingdom Pseudomonadati; phylum Pseudomonadota; class Gammaproteobacteria; order Pseudomonadales; family Pseudomonadaceae; genus Pseudomonas; species Pseudomonas sp. Sample_20. Next base: position 97,469 of record NZ_RCOA01000062.1, read on the forward strand.
CTGCCGTAGATGTGGGGCTCAGGGACGAAATCGGCTTTCCAGTCGAAGGCGCTGGTGCTGCACGGGTACAGGTCGGCGACGCGTTCCTGCAACAGTTTGAGCTGGTTCTGGTAATCGCTGGCCTTGGCGCCGTCGTCGAGCTCCTGCAACAGCACCACATCGGGTTGTTCGTCACGGATCACCCGCGCTACTTCGTCGAGGCTGAAGGCCATGTCTTCGGCGGTCGGCGCTTCGTCGTCGCCCTGAGCCAGGTCATTCCAGAATACGTAGCGCTTGCCGGCGAGGAACTGCACGTTCCAGGTCATGACTTTCAGCGCTTGCCCGGGCACCAGTGTCGGCGCGGTAGTGCCGCAACTGACCGGCAGGGTTTCGCGGGCATCGGGGCGCCAGGTCAGGCTGAACAGCAGCACACCGAACAGGACGGCGGCGAGGATGACGAGGAGCAGGGTGTAGCGCAGCAGACGGGTCATGGCTCGGCTTATAGCGTTACAGAAAGTGGCCCCGAGCATACCTGACGGCAGCGACGAAGCCCAAGCACGGCGCGGTCAGACTGCGCCGTTACGTTTGTCAGGCAATTCGCTGATCAGCATGAACAGGCGGAACAGCACCACGCTGGTGAACAGTTGCAGGAAGCTGTGGGCGCTGTCGATCAGCCCGGCAATCAGCGGATTCTGCGGCTCGGGGTACACCGCCAGCGTCGCGCCCTTGAGCAGCCACAACGGGGTCATCACGCAGAGAATGCACAGCAGGATGCGCCAGAAGTGCCCACGGGTCAGCCGCAGGCTTTCCTTCATCGCCTGCAACGGCCCGAGGCCGCGCAGCACCAGCAGGTATTCAGCGAAGGCGAGCATGACCATCAGCATCAGGCCCGGCAGGAAGTACAACGACAGGCCCAGCAGAATCAGCAAGGTATTGAGCGCGGTCAGCACGGCGAAGCGCGGCCACAGGGTGGCGGCCATCGCCAGCAGGTCGCGGTTGCGCGGCGACTCGCCACGGCTGCGCGCATCGAGAAACAGGATCAGCGCGGCGGTGTACAGCGGATACACCAGCAGGCCGACGATGATGCTGACGCCGGCGAAGGTGTCCGGCCCGGTGGCGTGATCGACCGCCTGCTGCAAGAAGGCTTCGACAATCACCAGCGGCAGGCACAACTGCACGATGCTGCCCAGATGGCGTTTGAAAAAATACAAAGAGTCGCGCAGTACTTCGAGGGCATTCATCAGTCGGTATCGCAGGTCGAAAACAGTGGCTCACTTTAACCGATGCAACGCGGGCCGACACAAACGTAAACATTCGGTAAAGGCCATTGAAACGTTTTGTCACTGTCTCCATTACAGGAGAGCACCGCGCCCAGAGTGGGCGCGGGCACGTTATTACCGGCAATCTACGAGGTCGCCATGAACAGCGAAGAGCAAACCCTGATCGATGGACTGTTTTCCCGGCTGCAACAGGCCGAAACGGAGGCAGCCCCGCGCGACGCCCAGGCCGAGGCGCGGATCAAGGAACACCTGACGCGCCAACCGGCGGCAGGCTATTTCATGACCCAGGCGATTCTGGTGCAAGAGGCCGCGCTGAAAAGCCTCGATGAGCAGAACAAGCAACTGACCCAGCAAGTCCAGCGTCTGCAGGCCGAGCTGCAATCGGCCAAGGCCCAAGGCGGCGCACCGGCATCCAGCGGTGGCGGCGGTTTCCTGTCGAGCATTTTTGGCGGCGGCAATTCACGTCCGGCGCCGAGCCAGAGCGCCGCACCGTCGTCCACCGGCGGCTGGCGTGAACCGGCGCCGCAGCAGAGCTATCAGACTCCGGCACCGCAACAGAACTTCGCCGCCGCGCCGCCCAACTATGCGCAGCAGGCAGCCCCGGCGGCGGGCAACAGCTTCCTCGGCGGCGCGCTGAAAACCGCCGCAGGCGTGGCCGGCGGTGTGATGCTGGCGCAGGGCATCAGCAGCCTGTTCCACCACAATCAGCAACCGGAAGAAATCGTCGAGGTCATCAAGGAAGAACCGGCGCAGGTCGCCGATCAGAGCAACAACGGCTGGGGCGATGATCAGCGCGTGGCGGACAACGGCTTCTCGGGCAATGACCAGGGCGGTTTCAGCGACGCCGATTACAGCAGCGACAATTCGTCGTTCTTCGATGACGACGACTCCTTTGTCTGACATCGCCTTTGAAGGCTGGCATAGACACTGAAGGCTGACATAGCCTCTGAAGGCTGACATAGACACTGTGGTGAGGGGATTCATCCCCGCTGGGCTGCGCAGCAGTCCTCGCTTTAATCAGGAAAAGCGGGGCTGCTCCGCAGCCCAGCGGGGATAAATCCCCTCACCACAACACCGTTTGTCAGGGACACCTCGGCGCCAGCTGGTGATTATTCGCTGAATCTTTCTCTTGGCTGGCATACTGAGCGCCTTTTTCAGGCCTGATCGCCTGACCCCGCTTCGTGCGCTTGCACGCTCACAGGAACTCCGGTGAAAAAAATCGCAGTGTTCGCCGATGTGCAGAACCTCTACTACACCGTGCGTCAGGCCTATGGTTGCCACTTCAACTACGCCGCATTGTGGGCCGACATCAGCAAGAACGGGCAGATCGTCGAGGCTTACGCCTACGCGATCGACCGTGGCGACAGCAAGCAGCAGCAGTTTCAGCAGATCCTGCGCAACCTCGGTTTCACCGTGAAGCTCAAGCCATACATCCAGCGCAGCGACGGCTCGGCCAAGGGCGACTGGGACGTGGGCATTACCCTGGACATCATGGACGCCGCCGACCATGTCGACGAAGTGGTGCTGGCCTCCGGTGACGGCGATTTCGACATGCTGCTCGAACGCATCATCAACAAGCACGGCGTGCAAGCAGTCGCTTACGGTGTGCCCGGCCTGACCGCCAACTCGCTGATCCGCGCCGCCAGCCGCTACGTGCCGATCGAAGGCGCGCTGTTGCTCAAGAGCTGAGCTGAACAATAGATTTGAACGGAGTACACCCCGGTTTGGAACGCATTGCAGTCATCGACTTTGAAACCACCGGCCTGTCGCCGAACAGCAGCTGCCGCGCCACGGAAATCGCCGTGGTCATGCTGGAAAACGGCCGCATTGTCGAGCGTTACCAGAGCCTGATGAACGCTGGGGTGCGCGTCCCCGCGTTCATCGAACAACTGACCGGCATCAGCAACGCCATGCTGCGCACCGCGCCGCCGGCCGAGCGGGTGATGGAAGAGGTCAACGAATTCGTCGGCTGCACGCCATTGCTCGCACACAACGCCTCGTTCGACCAGAAATTCTGGGATTTCGAACTGGGGCGGATCAAGCGCACACGCCTGCAGAATTTCGCCTGTTCGCTGCTGCTGGCGCGGCGCCTGATGCCGGCGGCGCCGAATCACAAGCTCGGCACGCTCACCACTTTCGCGCAGCTACCGCATACCGGCCAGGCTCACCGGGCCATGGCCGATGCCGAGATGGCGGCCAATCTGATGGCGCATCTGGCGCAAGAGTTGCGCGGCAAGCATGGGGTGCGCGAGTTGAATCACGACCTGTTGTGCAAGTTGCAGAAAGTCCCTGCGGCGAAAGTCGGCGAGCATTTGCAGCGTTATCGCTGATTCCAGGCACTCCGACTGATCGTTCCCACGCTCTGCGTGGGAATGAAGTCCAAGACGCTCCGCGTCCCTTTCAAAGCCGAACGCAGAGCGTCCGTTGAGGCATTCCCACGCGGAGCGAGGGAACGATCCAAGATGGATGTCTGCTGATGCACCGCCTTCGCGAGCAAGCTCGCTCCCACAAGGACCTTGTCGGTCTCAGTTGCTTTCATGCAAAAGTGTACCGGCGCGAAAAACAGGTTTTGTAACTTATTTTTGCGTGGCGGTCTTTCTAGAATGACCGGTCCACAGAAATCTGACTGTCGAGCTTCTCATGCCTGCCTTGCGCCGTTTTTCCCTGCCGTTGATCGCTGCGTTTTTTGCGTTGTACGTGATTTGGGGATCGACCTATCTGGTGATTCGCATCGGCGTCGAATACTGGCCGCCGCTGTTGCTGGCCGGGGTGCGCTTCGTCATTGCCGGCAGCTTGATGTACGCCTGGCTGCGCTGGCGCGGTGCTCCTGCGCCGACCTGGGCGCAGTGGAAAGCGGCGGGGCTGGTCGGCATTCTGCTGCTCAGTTTTGGTAACGGCGCGGTCAGCGTGGCAGAGCACACCGGGGTGGCTTCAGGTGTTGCTGCGCTGGCGGTGGCGACGGTGCCACTGTTCACCTTGTTGTTCGGCTACTTCTGGGGCGCGCGCAATACGCGGCTGGAGTGGGCCGGTGTGGCGTTGGGGATTATTGGCATCGCCATGCTCAACATGGGGTCCAACCTGCAATCGAGCCCGCTCGGCGCGATGTTGCTGATCTTCGCGGCGGCGAGCTGGGCGTTCGGTTCGGTGTGGAGCAAATACCTGCCATTGCCCGCGGGGGCGATGGCCAGTGCGGTGGAAATGCTCGTCGGCGGCATGGTCTTGCTGATCGGCAGTGCGCTGAGTGGCGAGCACCTGCAAGCCATGCCGCCGCTCGAAGGGTGGCTGGCGCTGGCCTATCTGATTTTCTTTGGCTCGATCATCGCCTTCAATTCCTACATGTATCTGCTCAAACACGTGCGCCCGGCGGCAGCGACCAGTTATGCCTACGTCAACCCGGCGGTGGCGGTGTTGCTCGGCGTGGTGTTTGTCGGCGAGACCATCGGCATCGAAGAAGCGCTGGCGATGCTGGTGATCATCAGCGCCGTGCTGCTGATCAGCCTGCCGCAGTGGCGTCGACCTGCGCAGCCACCGGTGGAAGAGGCGAAAGCCGTTCCGACGGAAGCGCGTACGAATTAGGGTAAACTGCGCGGCATTGCATCCTCGCGTCATTTTTTCCTACGGTACTCCCATGACTTTCGCCTCCCTTGGCCTGATCGAACCCTTGCTGCGCTCCCTCGAGACGCTCGGCTACCAGACCCCGACGCCGGTGCAGGCGCAAGCCATTCCGGCGGTGCTGGCCGGTCGCGACCTGATGGCAGCGGCCCAGACCGGCACCGGTAAAACTGCCGGTTTCGCCTTGCCGCTGTTGCAGTTGCTGGCCATGGAAGGGCCGAAAGTCACCGCCAACTCGGCGCGTGCGCTGATTCTGGTGCCGACCCGCGAGCTGGCGGAGCAGGTCCATGAAGCCGTGCGCCAATACGCCGAGAACCTGCCGCTGCGCACATATGCGGTGTACGGCGGTGTCAGCATCAACCCGCAGATGATGAAGCTGCGCGGCGGCGTCGATGTGCTGGTCGCCACACCCGGTCGCTTGATCGACCTGTTCCGCCAGAACGCGCTGAAACTCAATCAGCTGCAAACGCTGGTGCTGGATGAAGCCGACCGAATGCTCGACCTGGGCTTCTCGGAAGAACTGGCGAACATTTACCGCATGCTGCCGAAAAAGCGCCAGACCCTGCTGTTCTCAGCGACCTTCTCCGATGACATCCGCCTGCTCGCCGGGCAGATGCTCAACGATCCTTTGAGCGTCGAAGTCAGCCCGCGCAACGTCGCCGCCAACACGGTCAAGCAGTGGATCGTCACCGTGGACAAGAAGCGCAAGGCTGAACTGTTCGTGCACCTGATGCGCAAGAGCAAGTGGAAGCAGGTGCTGGTGTTCGCCAAGACCCGCAACGGCGTCGATGCGCTGGTGGAAAAACTTCAGGGCCTCGGTGTGAATGCTGACGGCATCCATGGCGACAAACCGCAGGCTACGCGCCAGCGCGCGCTGGACCGGTTCAAGCTCAGCGAAGTGCAGATTCTGGTCGCGACCGACGTTGCCGCCCGTGGTCTGGACATCGAAGATCTGCCGCTGGTGGTCAACTTCGATCTGCCGATCGTCGCCGAGGATTACATTCACCGCATCGGTCGCACTGGCCGCGCGGGTGCCACCGGTGAGGCGATTTCGCTGGTGTGTGCCGATGAAGTGAACATGCTCTCGGCGATCGAAATGCTGACGCGGCAGAACCTGAAGCGCCAGAACGAACCGGATTTCGAACCCGAGCACCGCGTGCCGGACACCGACGCCAGCGGTCAGGTGATCAAGAAGCCGAAAAAACCGAAGAAGCCGAAAGCGTCGGGCGGTGGCGGTGGTAAACGCAATCTGGGCAAGTGGGTCGACAGCGGCGAGGCCTCGGCGCCGGAGCCATCGATCAAGCCAGTGCGCAAAGTGCCGGTGTTCAATACTGGACCGCGCAAGCGCAAGCCTTGAGATCAAAGATCAAAAGCCCCTCTCCCGGAGGGAGAGGGGACTGATTGGGGGATGCTTGTGAGTTACGCCGACCTGATATATCAGATGTGAATGCATAATCGACACGATCGCTCAGGTCGATGCATGACGCCAGACACCTCGGTCGGCTCCCTCTCCTTGGGGAGAGGGCTGGGGTGAGGGGCAGGGGCGACTCAGTTCCCGCGCCGTAACCATTCCAACATCCCAAACCCCGCCGCCCGCCCACTGGCAAAACACCCGGTCAGCAAATACCCTCCGGTCGGCGCTTCCCAATCAAGCATCTCGCCCGCACAAAACACCCCCGGCAACGCCTTGAGCATCAAACGCTCATCCATCGCCTCGAACCGCACGCCACCAGCGCTGCTGATCGCTTCATCCAACGGACGGGTTTTCACCAGTGTCAGCGGCAACGCTTTGATCGCTCGCGCCAGCAGCAACGGATCAGCGAAGGTTTCGGCATCGGTCAGCTCGCGCAACAACGCTGCTTTAACCCCATCAATCCCCACCTGACTGTGCAGATGCTTGGCCATCGAGCGCGAGCCGCGTGGTTTGCTCAGCGCCGCCTGCAATTTATCCACAGGCCGGCCGGGCAGCAGGTCGATGTTGATAACCGCTGCGCCGTAGCGATTGATTTCCTCGCGTATCGGCGCCGACAGCGCATAGATCAGGCTGCCTTCAATGCCGGTCGCGGTGATCACGCATTCGCCCAAGCGCGGGATGTCGTCGTTCAAACCGATGGCAATGTTTTTCAGCGGTGCGCCGGCGAATTTGCTCACCATCAGCTCGCTCCAGGCTTGCACCTCGAAGCCGCAATTGCTTGGCTGCAACGGCGCCAGATCCACGCCGCGCTGCTCCAGCGGCAACATCCACGCGCCATCCGAGCCCAGGCGCGACCAACTGCCGCCGCCGAGGGCGAGCAGGGTGGCGTCGGGGTTTACGCTGATTTCGCCTTGCGGGCTGGCCATGCGCAGTGCACCGCTTGCGTCCCAGCCGAGCCAGCGATGGCGGGTGTGGATAACCACGCCGCTGTCGCGCAGGCGCTTGAGCCAGGCGCGCAACAGTGGCGCGGCTTTCATGTCGGTGGGGAACACGCGGCCGGAGCTGCCGATGAAGGTTTCGATGCCCAGATCGTGAATCCACTGGCACAAGGCATCGGCACCGAATCCGCGCAGCAGCGGGGCGATTTGCGGTGCGCGCTCAGCGTAGCGGGAGAGGAATGCCGGGTAGGCTTCGGAATGGGTGATGTTCATGCCGCCGACCCCGGCCAGCAGGAACTTGCGCCCCACCGAGGGCATGCCGTCGTAAACGTCGACGTGGATTCCGGCCTGGCTCAGCACTTCGGCGGCCATCAGGCCGGCGGGGCCACCGCCAATGATGGCGACGTGGGTGTTGGCGGGGGCGGAATTCTGGGTCATGGCTATGCGCTGCGGTATGGCGGAACAAGGCGCGCATTCTAACAGCGCTGAACCCTGTGGGAGACCCCATGTGGGAGCGAGCCTGCTCGCGAACGCGGTCTGTCAGTCAATTAGATGCTGTAGGTGCAAAAGCTTTCGCGAGCAGGCTCGCTCCCACCGGGGGCTGCGGTGTATTTCGAGGCTGGTTAAAAAATAAACAGTGCGCTGGGCGCCTTGGCCAGCAAGGCCTGCAGTCCCTTTCGCTCAGGTTATCCACAGCCAGTTCCACAGCGATTGTGGGTAACGCAGCACGTTTCAATGACAGCCGTGTGAATCCCAGACCCGTTGCGCGCTGTGATGGAGGATGCCGTGGCGGCGGGCGAGGGCGTGGCGATCCTTGCTGTAACCGCCGCCGATCACCCCGACCACCGGGATGTCGCGGCCCAGGCAGTGGCGCATCACCCGTTCATCGCGCTTGGCCACCCCGGCGTCGGTCAGTTGCAGATAACCAAGGGCATCGTCCTTGTGCACATCGACGCCGGCGTCGTAGAGCACCAGATCCGGTTGATACAGCGGCAACAGGTAATTGAGCGTGTCATCGACCACCTGCAGATAGTCGGCATCGCCCATGCCCTTGGGCAGCGGAATGTCCCAGTCACTTTCGGCTTTGCGTGCGGGAAAATTCTTTTCGCAGTGCAGGGAAACGGTAATCGCCTCCGGCGTGTCGTGCAGAATCCGCGCGGTGCCGTCGCCCTGATGCACGTCACAATCGAAGATCAGCACGCGATTGACCCGGCCGCTCTGCAACAGGTACTGGCTGATGATCGCCAGGTCATTGAAGATGCAGAACCCGGCGGGGTAATCGTAGTGAGCGTGATGGGTGCCGCCGGCCAGATGACAGGCCAGACCATGCTCAAGGGCTTGCTCTGCCGCGAGGATCGAACCGCCCACCGCGCGTACGGTGCGCCGCGCCAGCGCTTCATTCCACGGCAGGCCGAGACGCCGTTGGTCTTCGCGGGACAACTCGCCGCTCATGTAGCGTTCGATATAGCTGCGGTCATGGGCGAGGGCGAGGATGTCGTTGGGACAGATCTGCGGGCGCAGCAGGTCGGCGTCGCGGGTCAGGCCGCTGTCGACCAAGTGATCGCGCAGCAGACGAAACTTGTCCATGGGAAAGCGGTGATCCGCGGGAAACTCGGGGCTGTAGTCTTCGTGATAGATCAACGGCAAGGGCATGGCTTGTTTCGCGCAGAACCAGGGAAAGAATGAACGATCCTACCAGCGATGTAGACTCAACGGCATGGAAATGGAGGGGACGATGGAGCCGATACTGGAGCTGCAAAGCGCGCGGTTGTTGATGCGTCAGTGGCAGGACGAGGATTTGCCGGCATTCGCCGCGATGTGCGCCGATCCGCAGGTGATGCGCTACTTTCCGGCGCCGTTGACCCGGCTCGAAAGTGCCGCGCTGATCGGTCGCGTGCGCGGGCATTTTGCCGAGCATGGCTTTGGCCTGTGGGCGCTGGAGCGCAAGGACACGGGTGAGTTCATCGGTTTCACCGGGTTGGGCGTGGTCGGCTTCGATGCGCCGTTTACCCCGGCGGTGGAGATCGGCTGGCGGCTGGCCAAGGAACACTGGGGCCTGGGTTACGCCAGCGAAGCGGCGTGGACCGCACTGCGCGCCGGTTTCGACCAGTTGAAACTGGAGGAAATCGTCTCGTTTACCGCCGGGCAGAATGCGCAGTCGGAGAAGGTCATGCAGGCGATCGGCATGCATCACGATCCACAGGATGATTTCGATCACCCCAAGCTTGCGCTCGATCACCCGTTGCGCCGCCATGTTCTGTATCGCATCAGCCGCGAACAATGGCTGCAAACCTTGCATGAATAAGCCGACACGGACGTTTACAATGGCCGCCATCGTATTTGGCCCGTGCCAGAACCTGAATCGTCCGCCGCAGCCAAGACTGCGCGGCCATTGCTTTGTGTGAGGAGAGTCTGAATGAGCCAAGTGCTGGAAGATCTGGTCGATCTGCTGACCCTGGAACCGATCGAAGAAAACCTGTTCCGTGGTCGTAGTCAGGATCTGGGGTTCCGCCAGTTGTTCGGTGGTCAGGTGCTCGGCCAGTCGCTGTCGGCGGCCAGTCAGACGGTGGAAGAGGCGCGCCATGTGCACTCGCTGCACGGTTATTTCCTGCGCCCGGGCGATGCCAAGTTGCCGGTGGTCTATTCGGTTGATCGCGTGCGTGATGGCGGCAGCTTCAGCACCCGCCGCGTGACGGCGATCCAGAAGGGCCACCCGATCTTCACGTGCAGCGCTTCGTTCCAGTACGACGAAAAAGGCTTCGAGCATCAGGGCCAGATGCCGGCGGTGGTCGGCCCGGAAAACCTGCCCTCGGAGCTGGAACTGATCCAGCAGCGTGCGCACCTGATTCCCGAGCACATGCGTGAAAAACTGCTGTGCCCGAAACCGATCGAAGTACGCCCGGTTACCGAAAAAGACCCGTACAACCCGCAACCGGCCGATCCGATCAAATATGTGTGGTTTCGCGCCGACGGCGCCCTGGCCGACATTCCTGCGCTGCACAAATACCTGCTGGCGTACGCCTCGGATTTCGGCCTGCTGACCACTTCGATGCTGCCCCACGGCAAGTCGGTCTGGCAGAAGGACATGCAGGTCGCCAGCCTCGATCACGCGCTGTGGTTCCACAACGACCTGCGCGCCGACGACTGGTTGCTCTACGCGATGGACAGCCCGTGGGCCGGCAACTCCCGTGGTTTTTCCCGTGGAAGCGTGTTCAACCGTGCCGGGCAACTGGTCGCTTCGGTGACTCAGGAAGGCCTGATCCGCCATCGCAAGGACTGGGCATGAGCCTGACCGCGGTTCGCCATTGGGTGTTCGATATGGACGGCACGCTGACTGTCGCCGTGCATGATTTCGCCGCGATTCGCGTGGCGCTGGCGATTCCGCCCGAGGACGACATCCTCACCCACCTCGCCGCGTTGCCGGCGGATGAAGCGGCGGCCAAACATGCCTGGTTGCTTGAGCATGAACGCGATCTGGCGTTGGGCTCGACCCCGGCCACCGGCGCGGTGGAGCTGGTGCGCGACCTGCATGCGCGCGGTTATCGCCTCGGCATCCTCACGCGCAATGCGCGTGAGCTGGCGCACGTGACGCTGGAGGCGATCGGCCTGGCTGACTGCTTCGCGGTCGAGGATGTGCTGGGTCGCGACGAAGCACCGCCGAAGCCGCATCCGGGCGGTTTGCTGAAACTGGCCGATGCTTGGCAAGTGCCGGCCAGTGACATGGTGATGGTCGGCGATTACCGCTTTGATCTGGATTGCGGCCGAGCAGCGGGGGCGCGGACGGTGTTGGTGAACCTGCCGGATAACCCGTGGCCGGAGTTGACGGATTGGCATGCGAAGGATTGTGTCGAGTTGCGGCGGATGCTGTTTGCCTGACATCTTCGTCGCCTGAGCCGGCCCCTTCGCGAGCAAGCTCGCTCCCACATTGGATCTTCAGTGCACACATATTTTGTGCATGTCATAGAGCTATGTGGGAGCGAGCTTGCTCGCGAAGGGGGCGGTGGATTCAGGAAAAAACCTACTGATCAAACAACGCCTTCTGCCCCTCCGCCGACGTCAGCATGCCATCCCCGTCATGCCCGACCCCAGGCACCTCCACCAGCCGCTGATTGACCCCCTCAGGATGCCGGCGCAGCAAATAACCGAAATACAGCTTCCCGCGCATCAAGCGGTAAGCCCCTTGCGCCTCGGCCGCGCAGCTCTTGTCCAGCGCCGGATGTTCCGGGTCGACGTCCTGCTGCCCGAGCAGATAAATCACCTCGCGTTTGACGTAAGCGCTCTCGACCTGCAACGGCGTTTGCCCGCCGGCATACACCGGCATGTCCGCCAGGCCATACTTCCAGCGGTTGAAACCAGGACATTGCGCGTGATCGAACGCCACTGGCCGCTGCTCGTTGAAATATGCATAGGACGAAGGATTGGCCACCACATAGCGCAAGCGAATGCCGTTGGCCTTGAGCGCCGGCTGATCCTTGGCCAGCAGGGCGTAACGCTGCACCACCTGACCACCGCCGGAGTGGCCGAAGATCACGATCTGCTTCACGTCCGGAAACTGTCTGCGATCGCTGACCCGCGCGACGATTTCATCCAGCGCCGCGTAGGAGCTCAGCGGATTTGGCCCGGTGGACAAGCCGCCGCCCATCCACTCGTTGCCCTGCCAGCGCAGCACTGTCGACGGCAAGGAATACAGGGTGACGTCGCTTTCATTGAGAAACTGCGGAGCGATCACCAGCGTGTGCGCGGTCTGCCCGGCGAGTTCGGCGGCGCTTTCCGCGCTTTTGCGATAGGTCTCGGCGTTGCGCAGGCGACCGTGAATGACGATCAGCACCCGCTCGATCTTCTCCGGTGCCGGGCCGATGCCCACCGCCATTTCCCCGGCCTTGAGTTGCAGGCGACCGGGGCTGATCGCATCGACGCCGGCCGCTTGCGCGGTGCCGGCGATGAACAGTAACGCCACAAGCCATGTATGCATTTACAGGGTTTTCGCCGCGAAGGTGTCGCACTGGCTTACCTGGCCTTGCGCGAATCCGGTTTTGAACCAGCGCACCCTTTGCGCTGACGTACCGTGGGTAAACGAGTCCGGCACCACGCGGCCCTGACCCTGTTGCTGCAAGCGATCATCGCCGATGGCGTTGGCGGCGTTCAAGGCTTCTTCGATGTCGCCCGGTTCCAGCCAGTTCAGGCGTTTCTGCGCGTTATACGCCCAGACGCCGGCGAGACAGTCGGCCTGCAATTCCTGGCGAACCAGCAAGCCGCCGTCGCCCTCCATCTGCCGGCCTTGCTGACGCGCCGCCTGCATCTTCGCCGAGACGCCCAGCAGCGTCTGCACATGGTGGCCGACTTCGTGCGCAATCACGTAAGCCTGAGCGAAATCGCCAGCGGCTTTGAAGCGCTGCGACATTTCCTGAAAGAAGGCCATGTCCAGATAGACCTTCTGGTCGGCCGGGCAGTAGAACGGGCCGGTGGCAGAAGTGGCCATGCCGCACGCGGAGTTCACTCGATTGCTGAACAGCACCAGTGTCGGGTCTTTGTATTGGCGTCCGGCCTGCTGGAAGATCGGACCCCAGGTGTCTTCGGTGTCGCCGAGAATCGAGCGGACGAATTCGGCCTGTTCATCATTGGCCGGTGGCGCCTGGCGGGTTTGCGAAGTAGCCGCCGGTTGCTCCATCTGCCCGGTCAACTGGCCGAGGATCTGCATCGGGTCCTGGCCGGTGAGCCAGCCGATGCCGACAATCAGCACGATGGCCGTCAGGCTCAGGCCCTTGCCGCCACCAAAGCGCATGCCGCCGCCACCGCCGGCATCATCACCCCGGGCGTCGACGACGTTGTCACTGCGTCGGCCTTTTTTCCATAGCATGTGGGAATCCTCTTTTATTGCCGGTGATGAATCTGCTGGTGATGAGTGTTGCCGCTGTGTGAGTGTGGCGCCAGTCCGGTCGTCCGTCCATGCACACGCGCCCACATGGTGCGGGCCTGGTATTGACGGCCGAGCGGGCCGTGAATTCAATCCCGAGTGGAATTTCTTCCGTCGAATTCATGAACCCGCTGTTTCGACGGCAGTCTGTGATGTTGCACACTGGCCGGGCGCCGAAGTGGCGGGAATCTTGCCTCAAGGTTTTGCCTGGCGGCGGTTTCCCGGCGAAGAAGAGTGCAACCTGTGCGGTTGCTGAAAGCTCAGCCGACTATGATTGCCACAACGATTGCCTCCAGCGCGAACGCTCGCCCGGATTTTTTTCAGAGATTGCCAATGACCGTCAGCACCCCGCTCTCCGGTGTCAACCAGCCCTTCAAGGGGATCTTGCTGATTGTCGTGGCGACGTTCCTGTTTTCCAGTCACGACGCGTTGTCGAAATACCTCTCCGGTTTTTATCCGATCGTGATGGTGGTGTGGGCGCGCTATGTGGTGCACACCTTGTTGATGGCGGGGATTTTCCTGCCGCAGTCCGGTTTGCGCGTGCTGCGCACCAAGAAGCCGTTATGGCAGCTCGCCCGTGCCCTGTGCCTGCTCGGCACCAGCCTGTTTTTCACCACGGCGCTGCTGTACATCCCGCTGGCGGAAGCCACGGCGGTCAACTTTCTCGCACCGGTATTGGTCACCGCATTGTCGGTGCCGCTGCTCAAGGAACGCGTGACGCGCGGGCAGTGGATCGCGGTGATCTGCGGTTTCATCGGCGTGCTGATCATCGTCCACCCGGGCGGCGAACTGTTTACCCCGGCGATCCTGCTGCCGTTCTGCTCGGCGCTGTTCTTCTGCTTCTACCAGCTGCTGACGCGCAAGCTCGCCGAAGTGGACAGCCCGACCACCAGCAACTTCTTTGCCGGGCTGTGCAATACCCTGGTGATGAGCGCGCTGGTGCCGTTCTTCTGGCAGGTGCCGACGTTGCCTCATGCCGCGCTGATGCTGGCGCTGGGCAGTTGCGGGATGACGGCGCACTTGTTTCTGACTCAGGCCTTCCGTCACGCCGCGCCGGCATTGCTGGCGCCGTTCGGCTATTGCCAGATCGTCTTTGCCGGGTTGTTGGGCTGGCTGCTGTTCAATCACACCCCGAGCGGGTTGACGGTGATCGGTATCGCGGTGATCTGTTGCAGCGGATTGGCGGCAGCATGGCAGCAGAGCCGGCGCTGAAGAAGGGATCCCGGTACAACTTGTGGGAGCGAGCCTGCTCGCGAAAGCGGTGTGTCAGTCACCCTGTTCAGTGGCTGACTTGACGCCTTCGCGAGCAGGCTCGCTCCCACAATGGGATGTATGCAGGCAGGTTATTCGGTAATGGTCGGAATTTTGCGCGGTGCCATGAAGTACATCCACGTCAGTGCGAGGAAGTACATCGCAGGAATCAGCGTGAACAGCACCGTGTAGTTGTTGTTGGTGACGGTGAGGATGTGGCCGACGATCTGGGTCATGAACATCCCGCCGATCGCCGCGCACATGCCGCCGAAGCCGAACACCGTGCTCATCATGTGCTTGGGCGTGTAGTCCATCACCAGGCTCCAGATGTTCGCAGTCCAGGCCTGATGCGCGCCGATCGCCAGCGAGATCGCCGCCACCGCCACCCACAGATTCGCCGAGCCGGCAGCCATGACCACGCCGATGATGCAGCAGGCAAACAGCAACATCGACAGCAGCCGCGCCTTGATCGAGTTCATCCCGCGACCGATCAGGAACGAGGACAGAATCCCGCCGCCGACACTGCCGAAGTCAGCCGTGACGTAGATGATGATCAGCGGAATACCCATCTGCGTCACGTTGATGCCGAGGTTGTATTGCTGATTGAGAAACGGCGGCAGCCAGTACAGATAGAACCAGAACACCGGCGCGGTCAGCGAGTAGGCGAGGGCGAAGGCCCAGGTGCCGCGCATGCGCAGGATCTTGCTGAACGGCACGCGGGCCTGTTCCGGTTCGACTTGCTGCTGGATGTAATCGAGTTCCGACTGTTTCACCGTCGGGTGATCTTCCGGATTGAAGTATTTCAGGCCCCAGAACAGCAGCCAGATGCCGCCGAGTGCCGCCATGCACAGGAACGCCGCTTGCCAGCCCCACACATGCAGGACCAGTGGCAGCAGCATCGGCGTGAACATCGCGCCGACGTTGGTGCCGGCGTTGAAAATGCCGGTAGCGACTGCACGTTCACCGGCCGGGAACCACAGACGCGTGGTTTTCACACAGGCCGGATAGTTGGCCGCTTCCGTCAGGCCGAGGATGAAGCGGCAGACCATGAAGCCGACTGCCGAGGTCGCCAGGCCATGGGCACCGGTGGCCAGGCTCCAGAGCAGTACGGCGCAGAAGAACACGCGCTTGACGCCGACCCGGTCGATCAAACGTCCCTGCAGGACAAACCCGATCGCGTAGCCGACCTGAAACCAGAAGTTGATGTTGGCGTAATCCATCGCCGTCCAGCTCATTTCCTTGGCGAGGATCGGCTGCATGACGCCGAGGGCGGCGCGGTCGATGTAGTTGAGGGTGGTGGCAAAAAACACCAGCGCCAGCATGCCCCAGCGGGTCTTGCCGACAGCCATGGCGCCGCGGATCTTGTCGCCAATGCCACCCGTGGCAGTGCTCATGGCCGGAGCCATGCGGGAAGTCTGTGAAGGAATCATGTGTTCCACCCGTTTTTGGATTTGTTATTTGGTGTTCTTTTCTGTCGAACACCTTGCCCGGTGGTTAGTGGCCGGACTCGATGTGCAACCGATGTTGGGCAGTGAACAAAAAATCGTCAATTCGCCAAATCGCCTTAGTGTTCGATAATCGCACGCAAAACTAACCGGGTAGTACACTTTAAATTGCTGCGCGCAGGGATGCAGCCAATAATTTGCTCATCCTATAAAAGCGGCGCGGCTCACGCAGCCGCCGTCTCCAAACGGGAGTTGAAACATGCAGCGTTCCATTGCCACCGTTTCCTTGAGCGGCACCCTGCCGGAAAAACTCGAAGCCATTGCCGCCGCCGGGTTCGACGGCGTGGAGATTTTCGAAAACGACCTCCTGTACTACGACGGCAGTCCCCGGGAAATTAAACAGATGTGCGCCGATCTGGGGATCGCCATCACCCTGTTTCAGCCGTTCCGTGACTTCGAAGGCTGCCGCCGCGATCGCCTGGCGCGCAACCTCGAGCGTGCCGAGCGCAAGTTCGATCTGATGCAGGAACTTGGCACCGACCTGGTGCTGGTCTGCAGCAACGCCTCGCCGGACAGTGTCGGCGATCAACAAATCCTCGTCGATGATTTGCGCCTGCTGGCCGAACGCGCCGGCGCCCGTGGCTTGCGCATCGGTTACGAAGCGCTGGCGTGGGGCCGTCACGTCAATACTTATCAACAGGTCTGGGACATCGTTCGTCAGGCTGATCACCCCAACCTCGGCGTGCTGCTCGACAGCTTTCACACCCTGTCGCTGAAGGGCGATCCCAGCGCGATCGCCGACATTCCCGGCGACAAGATCTTCTTCGTGCAAATGGCCGACGCGCCGATCCTGGCCATGGATGTGCTGGAGTGGAGCCGGCATTTCCGTTGTTTCCCGGGGCAGGGCGAGTTCGATCTGCCGGGTTTCCTCGCACCGATCATCAAGAGTGGCTATAACGGGCCGTTGTCGCTGGAAATCTTCAACGACGGCTTCCGCGCCGCGCCCCCGCGAGCCAACGCCGCCGACGGATTGCGCTCGCTGCTGTATCTGGAAGAGAAGACCCGTCAGCGTCTCGAGCAGGAAGCGCCGCCGGTGGCCAACCGTGAAATTCTTTTCGAAACGCCGTCCGCCAGCGAATACAACGGTGTGGAATTTCTCGAGTTTGCCGTCGACGAAGCGCTGGGCGCGAAGCTCAGTCACTGGCTGCAACGCCTCGGTTTTGCCAAGGCCGGGCAGCATCGCTCCAAGAGTGTCAGCCTGCTGCGTCAGGGCGATATCAACCTGATCCTCAACTCCGAGCCGTATTCGTTCGCCCACAGCTTTTTCGAAGCCCACGGTCCGTCGCTGTGCGCCACGGCGGTGCGGGTCAAGGACAGCGCCAGTGCACTGGCCCGCGCGGTCGCTTACAAGGGGCAGCCCTATCGCGGCCTGGTCGGGCCGAATGAACTGGAACTAGCGGCGGTGCGCGCACCGGACGGCAGCCTGATTTATCTGGTCGATGCGGACGCTGACGTGTACGGCACCGATTTCAATCTGTTGCCCGACGCGCAGACCGGCGGCGGCCTCAAGCGTATCGATCACATGGCCATGGCGCTGCCTGCCGACAGCCTCGACAGTTGGGTGCTGTTTTACAAAAGCCTGCTGGATTTCGAGGCCGACGATGAAGTGGTCTTGCCCGATCCGTACGGTCTGGTGAAGAGCCGCGCACTGCGCAGCCGCGACAGCTCGATCCGGCTGCCGTTGAACATCTCCGAGAACCGCAACACCGCGATCTCCCACGCGCTGTCGAGTTATCGCGGCTCCGGTGTGCACCACATCGCCTTCGATTGTGACGACATCTTCGCCCAGGTCAGTCGCGCCAAGGAGGCCGGCGTGCCGCTGCTGGACATCCCGCTGAACTACTACGACGACCTCGCCGCGCGCTTCGATTTCGACGATGAATTCCTCAGCGAACTGGCCTATTACAACGTGCTCTACGACCGTGACGCCCAGGGCGGCGAGTTGTTTCATGTCTACACCGAGCCGTTCGAAGGACGGTTCTTCTTCGAGATCATTCAGCGCAAGAATGGCTATGCCGGCTACGGCGCGGCCAACGTTGCGGTGCGGCTGGCGGCGATGGCCAAATCGCGCAGTGGTGCGGTGCGTCAGGCGAAGTTGTAGGGAATTCGTAACCGCGGGATCAAACACCGGCTGCGCGGCTTCCTTCACTGTCCCGCGCGGCCCATAATCGCCAGCTTGTGCAGTGATGGCCGTGAGCCCGCGATGACCATTAATTCAGAACTTTCCGCCGCTGCTGTCGAGTCCGACGCAGTGCCGCGCAAGAGTCGCAAGAACAACCCGGAAAAGACCCGCGAGAACATTCTGCAGGAGGCGATCGTCGAGTTCGTCCAGCAGGGCTTGTCCGGCGCCCGCGTCGACGCGATCGCCGAGCGCATCCACACCTCCAAACGCATGATCTATTACTACTTCGGCAGCAAGGAGCAGTTGTACGTCGAGGTGCTGGAGAAGCTGTACGGCGATATCCGCAGCACGGAAAACCGCCTGCATCTGGATGAGCTGCCGCCCGAGCTGGCGATCCGCCGGTTGGTGGAATTCACCTTCGATCACCATGACCGCAACGTCGATTTTGTGCGCATCGTCAGCATCGAAAACATCCACAACGCCGAATACGTAAAGCGTTCCGATGCGATCAAGGCGCTGAACAACACGATCCTCGATACCTTGGGCGGGATTCTGCAACGAGGCGCGGACGAAGGTCTGTTCCGGCGTGGCATCGATGCGCTGGACGTGCACCTGCTGATCAGTTCGTTCTGCTTCTATCGCGTGTCGAACCGCCACACGCTGGGAGAAATCTTCCAGATCGACCTGCCGGACGAAACGATCAAGCAGCGCCACCGCGAGATGATCTGCGAATCGGTGTTGCGCTACCTGAAGGCCTGACTCGATCTCCCCTGTGGGAGCGAGCCTGCTCGCGAAAGCGGTGCGTCAGTCGCCCTGTTCGTTGACTGAATCGACGCCTTCGCGAGCAGGCTCGCTCCCACAAGAGTTACCCTGTTGTTCAGCCATTCATGCTTTGAAAATGCTCAAGCATGCGCTGCGCATCCGGCACCACGCCGCTGAACAATTCAAACGCCTTCACCGCCTGAAACACCGCCATGTTGCCGCCATCCAGGGTGCGGCAACCCAAGGCGCGGGCGTCGCGCAGCAATTCGGTTTCCAGCGGGAAATACACAATCTCCGCGACCCACATTTCCCTGCGCAGCAACCCGGCCGGCACCGGTGAACCCGGCAGCTTGGCCATGCCCATCGGCGTGGTGTTGACCAGGCCATCGGCCTGCGCCAGCGCCCCGGGCAAATCCCGTCCCGCCTGCGCGCGACTGGCGCCAAAATGTTGATTCAGATTGTTTGCCAGGCTCTCGGCACGCTCGCGGTCGACATCAAAAATCGTCAATTGCCGTACGCCTTCGCTGAGCAGCGCGTGGGCCACCGCCGCGCCAGCGCCGCCAGCGCCCATCTGGACGACACGTTCACGGGCAGCGTCTGTCAGACCCCGGCGAAAACCCTCGGCGAAACCGAGGCAGTCGGTGTTGTGGCCGACACGCTTGCCGTCCTTCAGCACCACGGTGTTCACCGCGCCGATGCCACGGGCTTCCGGTGACAACTCATCGAGCAGCGGGATGACCGCCTGTTTGCACGGGAAAGTGATGTTCAGCCCGGTGTAATTCATCCGCTCCGCCGCTTGCAGCAAGTCGGGCAGGGCCGTGCTGTCGAGGCGCAATTGATCGAGGTCGATGAGCTGGTACAGATACCGCAGGCCCTGCGCATCACCTTCGTGCTCATGCAGTGCCGGTGTACGTGAAGCCTGAATCCCGGCGCCGATCAGCCCGGCGAGTATCACTCTGGCGCGTGACATGGCCTTCACCCCCGCAACCGCTGACTGAAATGTTCCAGTGCCAGGCGATAACCATGGCTGCCGAACCCGCACATCACCGCCGTGGCAATGCCGGAAACGAACGAATGATGACGAAACGGCTCACGGGCGTGGACGTTGGACAGATGCACCTCGATTACCGGCAATTCACTCGCGACCAGCGCATCGCGAATCGCCACGGACGTGTGCGTCCACGCCGCCGGATTGATCACGATCCCGGCACAACGACCACGCGCGGCATGAATCCAGTCGAGCAGCTCGCCTTCATGATTGGTCTGGCGAAATTCCACGGTCAGACCGAACTCGTCAGCCGCGCGACCACACAGCGCGGAAATATCCGCCAGGGTCTCATGACCATAAGTCGCCGGCTCGCGGGTGCCGAGCAGGTTCAGGTTCGGGCCGTTAAGCACCAGAACGATAGGGGGCATGGGGGGTAACTCCACTTTTTGTTTTTGGCATCGGCCGAGAGGTTCCGGCCTGTGGAGATAAAATGTACTAGATGGTTACATCGGTCAATTGCCGAGAAATGACCAGGGCGTTTTGTGTTCGGTGATCGCACAGGCGCGCAATCAGGCGAGCTGTGAGAACTTTGCTTACTCTTTTTCTGCTCCTGCCGCTGTTCCGGAACGGATGACCACGCTAGCCTTCGGCGCGCTATGACCCCGATGAAGACAAGGTGCTGCTGTCCTTGATCGGCAAGTTGGAAGGAGTTGAGATCGAATTATGAAAGTCATCAAGGCAAAACCGTCGGTGCATCGCCCCCTGACGGAAGAGATGCTCGATGCCGCCATCACACTTGGCGAAGCACGACAGGCCAATAGTTTGCAGGCCGTGTCAGTGAGCTTCGAAGAGTCCTCTTTGGTCATTCGTTTCGAGGACGGCAGCGGTGTGTTGCTTCCGGTGAAGCTGTATCCCGAATTCGCGGGGTTTGAAGCGGCCGATTATGCAAGCCTGACGATCGGCCTCGGCGGCACTGCGCTGTGCCATGAGGGCAAGGATCTGGATATTTCCATTGCCGGCATGATTTCAGCGAGCCCGCCGCTTATGCGGATGGCCGCGTCGGTCGTCGCCTCGCGCAACGGGCGTCAAAGCAGCGCTGCGAAATCTGCGGCAGCGCGAGCCAATGGCAAAAAAGGCGGGCGTCCACGCAAAACTGATATCGCGCCATAGCACCCACAAAAAAGCCGTCAATCACGACGGCTTTTCCGTATCAGCTACCCGCAATCAACGCCGGGTCAGCAGCACACCGGATTCCATGTGATGGGTCCACGGGAACTGGTCAAACATCGCGCACTTGGTAATGCGGTGGGTGTCATGCAACTGGGCGATGTTGGCCGCCAGGGTGTCCGGGTTGCAGGAGATGTAGAGGATATTGTCGAAGCGCCGGGTCAGTTCGCAGGTGTCCGGGTCCATGCCGGCGCG
>NZ_RCOA01000088.1:0-1549 GCF_004307585.1 Pseudomonas sp. Sample_20
GAACAGACCACCTCCGACCCGCTGATCGCGCAGATGTACACCGACAGCCGTGGCGCGCAGGCGCGTCTGGAAATGTCGATCCTCAGCCAGGAAGCACGCCTGAAAACCTGCCTGACCCGCTTGCAGGACACCGCCGAGCACCTGACCGATCAGGCCAAGCAGTCCGACGCCCTGGCGCACAACAGCTCGACCGGCCTGGAACGCCAGCGCGTGGAAACCGAACAGGTCGCCACCGCCGTCAACCAGATGGCCGCCACCACCCAGGAAGTCGCCAGCCACGTACAGCGCACCGCTGACGCCACCCAGGAAGCCAACCGCCTGACCGGCCGCGGCCGCGACATCGCCGGCGAAACCCGCGAAGCGATCCAGCGCCTGTCGGTGGTCGTCGGCGAAACCGGCCTGACCGTGACGCAACTGGCCAAGGACAGCGACGAAATCGGCGGCGTGGTCGACGTGATCAAAGGCATCGCCGACCAGACCAACCTCCTCGCCCTCAACGCTGCCATCGAGGCTGCGCGTGCCGGCGAAATGGGCCGAGGTTTTGCGGTCGTGGCTGACGAAGTCCGTCAACTGGCGCAACGCACCAGCGAATCCACCGGGCAGATCCATGCCCTGATCGCCAAGTTGCAACAGACCGCCTCCAGCGCCGTGCAGACCATGGAAGCCGGCCATCGCCAGGCCGAAGAAGGCGTGGCGCGGGTCCTGGAAGCGGATCAGGCCCTGGTCGGCATCAGCGAAGCGGTGGCCAACATCACCGACATGACAACGCAGATCGCCGCCGCGACCGAAGAGCAAAGTGCCGTGGCTGAAGAGATCAGCCGTAACATCAGCAATATCTCGGAACTGGCGGATCAGACCTCGGAACAAGCGCATAACTCGGCGTTGCTCAGTGAAGAGCTGACGAAAACGGCCAACACCCAGTATTCGTTGGTGGCGCGGTTTAACCGCTGATTGGATGGCTGGAATGAAAAAACCCGGATGGCGTGAGCTTTCCGGGTTTTTTGTTGCTTGCTGAAAATGACGGTGTCCGGTAGAGCGCTTTCGCGAGCAGGCTCGCTCCCACATTGGATGAGGTACAGCCGTGAGGAATTGGTCGGCTCGAAGACCGCCATCGCGAACAGGCTCACTCCTAAATTGGATCTGCGGTGATCACAGATTACGTGCCCGACACCAATCCCCTGTGGGAGCGAGCCTGCTCGCGAAGAGGCCATAAAAGCTAGCGAAATTACTGAGGCAACTTCAGCTTATCCAGCAGTCGATTGACCAACAGTTCGTTGAGCATGATCACCTGTTGCAGCGCCAGCAGTGGTTTGCGTTCCGGGCCGCCTATCGAGTTGGCGATGTTACCGGCCATGGCATGCGCGTATGAAAGCGACTCGCAGGCCTCGACCAACAGGGTTTCGTCATCCAGCGTGGGGTCCACGACATAGATCGGGCGATATTTTGGAGAGCTTGGTGGAGCGGCCAGATCTTCGGGTTTGAGGTAGTAATCGAGGGCGCGGTCGGTGGCTTCCTGGATTTTTTGCGGGTCGAGGGCGCGGTCGTGGGG